>JBQTJO010000105.1:0-3425 GCA_052387015.1 Gemmatimonadota bacterium | reverse complement strand
TTTTTTTCGAAGCGTGTGCCCCGGGGGGTGTAGGGGAGTAAGGTGTTTGGTTGTTGGGTAGTAGGTGAGAACCCCTACTCCCCTAAACCGCTACACCGCTGCCCGCTCCACGACCGTGGCTAGTATGAGGGCTGACGTCGCGTGAGGGTCAAGCCTTGATCAGACTGTTACGGTTGCGGCAGATAACTCAGCTCGGCGCGGTAGCGCCAGATCGCCGTTTGCATGTCGACGAGGAGCGGCATGACGCGCGCACCGAGCGCCTGCCACTGCGCGTTGCGGTCGAGCGCCGCATCGGCAGTCGCGTGCCTGCCCGCATCGTCGTACAGCACCACGAACTGGGCGCGCCGCTCGCCTACCGGTGTCCGGTGGCCGAGCACTGCGAACGGGTAGTTGGCCGCCTTCAGGACCGCGATGCCTTCCCTGGCGAGAGCGTCGAACTGCTCGTCCGATCCGCCGATCGTCCAATACTCGATGACCTCCGCAAAAGCCATCGGCGGCTGGATCACGCCGGCCGGGAAGTACGACCATTCCTTCACCGGCTGCATCACTTCGCTCTCCTCGCGAAAATGCATGCCGTTGAATTTTTGAAACGCCTGCATCAACACCGCGTGGCCGGGCGTATTCTCGAACTCGCGCATCCACATCATCGGATCGTCGAGCTCGCCGATCTTCTGCATCTCGGCGATCACCGCGTAGGTGTTGGCGTTCTGCCACACGCTCCAGCCGAACGCCGGCTCGAGCTTCGCTTTGCCGGCCGCATCCACGATCTGGCGAACGGCTTCCTCCCAGCGCATGCTCTCGGCGACCGGCACCTCGAACGCGGTCACGCCGAGGTACGGCGGCGGCGCGTCCTGAGCGATGGCGGTGATTGGAATACAAAGGGAGACGACGAAAAGCACGGCGGCAATGGAGCGGCGCATACGGCCCTCCCGGGGAGAAGTGTACGGACCGGACTTCCGAAACAGCACCGCTGCGGATAGTAGGCGCGCGGCAGGGTACGCGCAATTCCGAGCGCCGCTCTCCGGCCGGTTTGGCTTACCTGTGAGGAATTGCGACCGGCGGCTATAAGCGTGCTCTCGGCACAACGGTTCTGTTCAGGTTTTTCAGCCTAATAGCTCGTATCCGGCAACCTCGAAGTGGCGGTCGAACGCAAATGCCTGTGCGACCTTCTCGCGCCGCATGATCTCGAAGCTCACTGCATCGACGAGAGAGAAGGACTGGTCGGCGAAGCGAGCGAGCCAATTGGTGATGCCGTCGGCCAAAAGCTCCGTGTCCACGCTGATCCATTCATGTGCAGGATCGCCAAGCAGTTTCAGCAATAACGCGCGCGCATGCGCGGCGCCGCGCGCATACAGCAAATGCGAGTGTAGCTCGCTCAGGATCAAGGTCGTGCCGATATATCGCCCGCCGATCGCCTTATGGCGCGTGGCAAACGCAACTGCACGGGCGTGGTATTGATCGCGTTCGCGGTTGAGCGCGAGCAGCGCGCTGGTGTCAGCGAGGACGCGCACGTTTTTTCGCCGGTTTCTTCTTTTCATAGCCGCCGCCATAAAGGTACTCGTCATGGCGTTCGGCTACATCCGGTGGGAGACCATCATCGGCGGCCGTGGCAATCAGAAAGTCGAGCGCTGAGCCTGGTTTGCTTTGCGCCAACGTTTCCTCCGCCAGCCGGCGCAGGCCGCGCCGGAACAGCTCGGTCCGGGCAAGGCCGGTCTTCTCAGCCATCTCTTCGAGCAGGGCGCGATCACGATCGTCCAGATAGACGACCACCTGTTCGCGCACGCGCTTCGATTTCCCTCGCGGCATTGTGGCTCGCTTGCTACACGTAATGAGTACTAGTATAGCATACTAGTCATGAGCCGGCAAGGCACGGAGATTATTCCTCCAGCACAGAGACGTAATTGCCGGCCGGATCACGGAACCACGCGATTGCCGGCCCTGCGGCTTCGCGATGAATGCCCTTTTCATCCGTCTTCAGCTCGCCTTCGCCGTAGACTTCGAAGCGCACGCCGCGTCCAGAAAGTTCGTCGACGGTTTCTTCGACGTTATCGACAGGAAGGTTGAGAACAGTGAATGTTGCCGGCGTGTGGTTGGGCTTGGGATAGATGAAGATCTTGCTGTCGCGACCAACCTTCAGCGACAGACCTTCATCCATTTTCGTAACATCCAGACCGAGTGTATCGCTGTAGAACTCTCTCGCCCGCTCCAGGTCGTTGACAGAAAAACTGCCGTATACGTCTTTGCCCTTGATCATGAGCTCCTCCCCAGGTGGATTAGGTCGTGCTGGTCACTTACGGTTTTTGGGACAAAGCCGATGCTTCAACTTGTGGGCCATCGCTCAGACCTCGCACACTCATTGCGGACGCATGGGAGCCGCAGCAGCTTTGAAAATCATGGGACGTTTCGACATTCTCCGGCAGATCGAGCAGCTCGATCCCGAGCGCGATCATCAGCGCATCGTGCATTTCTCGTTCGGCTACGAGTTCCCGTGGGACTCGATCCGCGCGCTCGAGATCGCGCTGTACCGCAGCTATTGCGTGCCGAGCATCTCAGGGCTGCTGCACCGCACGCGCGAGTTCTACGACCACACGCAGAAGCGCTACGACGACACGTCGATCATCGTATCGGAGCTGTGCGAATGGGGTTATGAGAGCGAACGAGGCCAGGCTGCGCTTGCGCGCATGAACTGGGCGCACGGCCATTACCGCATCTCGAACGACGATTTCCTCTACGTGCTCTCGACGTTCATCTTCGAGCCGATCCGCTGGATCGATGCATTCGGCTGGCGGCGCACCTCACGCAACGAGCAGCTCGGCTACTACTGGTTCTGGCGCGCAATCGGCACGCGCATGGGCATCCTCGACATCCCGCAGTCGTACGAGGAGTTCGAGGCGTGGGCTCGCGCGTACGAGCGAGCGCAGTTCCGCTTTGATACGAATAAGGGAGTCGGCTCGGCTACGCGCGATCTGTTTGCATCGTGGTTTCCGCGCAGCTTTACGCCGGTTGTGCGCTACAGCGTGTCTGCCATGCTCGACGACGCGATGATCGGCGCATTCGGTTTTCCGAAACCACTGCCGTTCACGCGTCCGCTGCTACGAGCTTCGCTCAAGTTGCGTGGCGCGGCAGTGCGCGTGCTGCCGCCGAGGAGCGGCGCAAAACACCGGCTGGTTAGGGGTCGAGGGGTTAACAGGAATAGGGAGGAACCAAGAACCAGGGGGAGGGGGAGGGGAAGGTAGTTATCCTGCGTCTCATTCGCCCATTCAATGCCGGCAGGAATCACAGGGTCGACCAGGAATTTCGGTCAGTTCCTTGCGGACCAGCCGCCCGAGATTCCGGATCCGACGACAAGCGCGTCGTACGTCACGACTCACCCGTCAGCGTCCGGTGTGGTCTGATGCGAAAATCAGCCGACGCGATAATGCCGA
>JBQTJO010000104.1:0-15164 GCA_052387015.1 Gemmatimonadota bacterium | reverse complement strand
GGGTGCGCGCATAGTTCCGTAGCTCGGTGCTCGGGTCCTCGCGGTAGGCAATGTCGTGCGCGGCCGCGTACGCCAGCAGCTCCGGCTTCGTGAAGCGCAGCAGCGGCCGCACGAACCGGCCGCGACGCAGAGGGATGCCCGCGAGGCCACGCATGCCGGTGCCGCGCAGCAGGCGGAACAGCACGGTCTCGACCTGATCGCCGGCATGATGCGCGGTGGCGATGCGCGCGCTCGCGCTCTCGCGCGCCGCACTCTGGAGGAAGCGATAACGCTCGAAGCGCGCATCCGCTTCGCTCTTGAGCGTGCGCGTCGCGCGCGCGCGCACCAGCGGGATCTGCCGGTTCGCGCACAGTTGCTGCACCCAGTCCGCGTCGGCGGCACTGTCCGCGCGCATGGCGTGATCGAAATGGGCGGCGTGGACCGTCAGCTCCAGCGCGCCTTCGTTCGCCTTCAGCAGATGAAGCAGGACGACCGAATCGACACCTCCCGACAGGGCGACCAGCACGCGATCACCCGGCCGGAACAGGCCGCGTGAGCGCACGAAGCGCACAAAGCGCGGACCCAGCGCGCTCATAGGCCGGGCGGCAACGGGCGGCCGACCCGCTCGTGCAGTACGCGCGCCAGTCGGTCCGGGAAATCGCTGATCAAACCGTCCACGCCCCAATCCAGAAGGCGGTGCATGTCGGCGCTATCGTTGACCGTCCACAGCTGGATTCTGATACCGCACGCGTGCAGATCCCGCACGAGACGCGGCGTGAGCATGCGGCGGCCGCGGTAGTACTCCGGCATCTGGACGACGTCCGCGCGCATACGCGACAGGCGCGTCATCCGCATGCGGTGCAGCAGATAGAACTGCTTCGCCTGCTCGAGCGATGCGCTGATCGGTCCGCGATAGGCGCCGAACAGGGTTCGAAAGCTGTTGCGCTCGCCGGCGGCGACCACGCGATCGGTAGCCCGATATTCCGAGATGGCGCGAAAGAACGGCAGCTGCGCGCCGGCGGTTTTCACCTCGACGGTGAGAGGCATGGCCGGTAACGCTGCGAGCACTTCGTCGATCGTGGGCACTCTGATGCCCTGCCCGCGGAAGGGAAAGCTGCGGCCGCCATCCGGCGTAAAACGGAAGCCGGCGTCCAGTGACTGGAGCTCATCCAGCGACATGGCCGCGACCGGACCGCTGCCGTTGGTGGTTCGATTGACCGTCGGGTCGTGGATGACGACGCAGTGCCCGTCGGCGGTCGCGTGCACGTCCAGTTCGATCATGTCGGCGCGCCAGACCGCGTCGGCGTCGAGGAAAGCCGCGAGCGTGTTCTCCGGCTTCAGCCCGGCGCCGCCGCGATGCGCGACCAGCATGGGCGTCCGGCTGAAGACGGGATGCGGCGCCACGCGTCGCATGGTGTCAGATGTCGGAATCCGAGGAGAACTCGAAGCGGTCCACCGCGATGCCGTGCAGCCGATACAGCACCAGATCGATCAGCCGTGCGGTCATGTCACGCTCGAGCACCGACTGCGGATCGCCCTCCGGCAGCAGCTCGAGATGCCTTCGTGCGAGAAACAGCAGAACGTCTTCGACGACCTCCGGCCGCGGGCGCGCCGGCACCTGCGAATCCGGGTTGGCTTCCTTCAGCAACAGACCATCCACAAACGCGAGGAATCCGGGAAACGCCAGCTCCACCAGCTCGCTGCCACCCTTCATCTCCTCCGACGTGAGGTTCTCCCATTCCAGCTCGTTCCAGTACAGCTCTTCGGCTTCTTCCGTCAGGAATTTGCGCCGATCCGCGTCGATGCCGGAGGAACGCGGCTGGACGAGTGGCGATTGAAGAATCTGCTCCAGGCGGGCACGGCGTCGCGCGAGGAAAACTTCCGGGTGCAGCTTTCGGCTGGGGCCGTCACTCATAACGGCAATGTAGGGTTCGAGGCCTAGATTCGAAACTCCTGAAAAAGCCGCTTTTCGGACTCGCCGGAAATCTGCGCTTCCAGCTCGACGTAGGGTTCCAGCCCGCTACCGCTCAGCTTCTCGCGGAACAGCTGATCGAGCTGGAAGACGCCGGCCGAGTTGCTCATCTCGATGACCAGGCGAATCGGCTTCGGGTCGCCCTTCTCGATGCGGATCTCCTCGATCGCCGCCGCGGAAATGGAATGGATGCTGGCGGAGCCGGCGGCGAAGGGAATGCGCGATCGCCCCTTCGCCATGTCCAGCGCGTCGGCGACACGAACCACGCCGCCCTCGATCGTCAGCGGCTTGCCATCCGAGCGGTGGCCGATGATCGCGTGCAGCGTCTCCGCCCGCATGATGGTCGCGGTCGGCCCATCGTAGAGCTCGCCAAACAGCTCCTTCAGCTTCGGTTGTGCGACAAACAGGGAAAAATTTTCGTGGTCGGTCCGATGGATGGACATGCCGGTATCATGGAAGAGTGCGGCCGCCGCCACGACCACCTCCGCGTCGTTGGACTCCAGCTCGTAATGCGTCACCAGCGATGGCTGGACGCCGCCGTCGAGCAGCAACCGGAAGAGCTTGACCGCGATGTTCATCACGATTTTCACGTGCACCGGCCCGTGGTCGGTCATGCCCAGCCGTTCGATCGCGTTGACGTTGGCCGCGAGCCAGAGCGCGTAGATTTCGTCGTCCTCGTTGACCAGCTCGATGAACTTCTTGAGGCGGGGGTTGTGGCGGTCCGGCACGTTCAGCTTGATGCGGCGTTCGAGCCGCGCGCGCATCGAGCGGCCGTACGGGGCCTGCTCTTCGGTGTAATGATCGTCATTCATGCGGCTCAGCTTACGGCCGCGCGCCCGCGGCTTCAAGCACGCGGCCGGCAAATCGGAAGGCGCCGCGGGATGGATCCCCGCGGCGCCTTCAAAGACAATGCGCGAGCGGGTAAGCGCTCGCGCACAGGGGTACGGCTAGGCCTGCTGCTCTTGGCCGTTGTTCTGTCCGCCGCCCATACCGAGTGCGGAGAGAACCTGAGCGACCGCGCGCTTGCGCGTACCACCGCGCTTGCGTGAACCGGCGCCCTTGCGCGCTGACTTCCTGGACGCAGTCCGTGCTGCCTTTTTTGGCTGCGTCCTACGCGCTTTTTTTGCGGTTTTCCGGCCGCCCTTGCGTCCGCCCTTGCGAGCGGCAGCCTTGCGAGCGCCACCCTTACGAGCGGCCTTGCGAGCGCCAGTCTTACGAGCGCCAGCCTTACGAGCGCCACCGCGCTTGGCGGCCTTGCGGCCACCCTTCTTCGCGGCCTTGCGAGCGCCACCGCGCTTCGCGGCCTTGCGTGCGCCCTTGCGTGCGCCCTTGCGTGCGCCCTTGCGGGCGCCCTTTCGGGCGCCACCGCGCTTGGCTGCCTTCTTCGCCGACGAACGCGCTGCGGTTGCGCGCTTCGTCTTCTTGCTGGCGGACTTCGCCTTGGCTTTGGCCTTGCGTTTGACCATTGTGTAACCCCCTTACGTGGCGTTGATCCCGTTTTCCCCCCGGGCGCGCGGCTCGCAATCTGAGGACTCACATCCGGCGATTGAGTTCGCACCAACGAAAACGGGTGAATGCATCCGAGTGCATTCAAGGTGGACGCCGCGATCCACCCGCCAACATTTTTAAATGCGTTGTGTCAAAAACGCAAGCATTTTTTTGAAAGTCGATCCAACAAGTTGGTTGTCGCGCAATACGAAGCGCGATCAAAAAGTTCGAAATTCTGCTCGAGGAGGATGTGTGAAAGCAGTGCTCAGCGCCGCGCTCGCGCTCGCCATCATCGCAGGATGCAAGTCGCCGCCACCGCCGCCGCCGGCGGTTCCGGAGCCATACACGAGCGGCGATCAGCTGATCGAAGCCATGCAGAATCGATACGCCGGCCGCTGGTATCGAACGCTGACGTTCGTGCAGGCGACCACCATGATCGCGCCGGACGGCACGCGTCGGAACTCGATCTGGTACGAGGCGGCGCAGCTGCCCTCCCGCCTGCGCATCGACTTCGAGCCGATCGATGCCGGCAACGGCGCGCTGATCCGGGGCGACACGCAGTATGTCATGCAGCGCGGCAACATCGCCCGCGTCGTTCCGCGCACGAACGAGCTGCTGTTGCTCGGCTTCGACGTCTACTTCCTCGAGCCGGCGGCGACCGCGGCCTGGCTGCGCCGCCTCGGCTTCGACCTCGCGCGCATCCGCCAGGACGATTGGCAGGGGCGATTGGTCTATGTCGTCGGTGCTCGCGACACCGCCGATCTGCGCTCGAAGCAGTTCTGGGTCGACCGCGAGAACCTGCTGTTCGTTCGCCTGCTTCAGCCGGCGCCCGACGCCGTCGGCACCGACGACATTCGCTTTTTGCAATACGAGAAGATCGGCCGCGCCTGGGTCGCGCCGCTCGTCGAGTTCTACCGCGACGGCCGCCTCTTCATGCGGGAGGAATACCGGCATGTGCGCATCGACCAGCCGCTCGACAGCGCGCTCTTCGATCCGGCCGCCTGGACGCGCGTGAGCCATTGGTACAGGCAGCGGTAGCAGGGGAGCGTGGGAACATGGGTGGGCGGGATCATGCGGGTGGCGGACCGTGTATTGAAGGCGCTTCACACGCTGCACGCGCGCGCGCGCGTGAGGCGATACACGGTCAGGGAGTGGGATGAGATTTCATATTCACGCGTGGCTGCTTGGCCTCGCCGTTCTGGCACTGCCCTCTAACGCGCCGGCCCAGGCTCCGAGGACCGGTGCCATAGTCGGCACGGTGGTCGACGCCACCACCAGCGAGCCCCTCGCAGCCGTGCTCGTGCGGCTCGGCGAAGCACATCGCAGCGAGCCCACGCATGAGGCGGGCGAGTTCGCATTTGCCGGATTGCGGCCCGGCGTCTATACGGTCATTGCCGAGCGGATCGGCTATCACACGCAGACTCAGAAGGTCACCGTTCACGCGGGCGCGTCCGAGCGCGTCCGTTTCGAGATGCGCGTGGCCGCGCTCGAAGTCGCGGAGCTGGTAGTCGCAGGGACCATTACCGCGCGATCGGGACGTGAGCTGTTGAGCCCGGCATCGGTGGTTTCCGGCGCGGAACTGAACCGCAGCATGGATCAGACGGTTGCCGCCACGGTCCAGGATGAGCCGGGCGTGGCGGTGACAGCGCTCGCGCCCGCGACCGGCCGTCCGGTCATTCGCGGGCTGAGTGGCGATCGGATTCTCGTGCTCGAAGATGGCCAGCGACCGGGTGACATGTCGTCAACGTCGGCCGATCACGCCGTCGCGGTCGACCCGTTGACCGCGGTGAGGTTCGAAGTCGTGCGCGGACCGATGTCGCTGTTGTACGGCAGCAGTGCACTGGGTGGCGTGGTCAACGTCGTGCGGGAAGAAATCCCGACATCCATCCCGGATCACACACATGGCCTGCTGACTTCCGAAGCGTCGAGCGTAAACCGGGGGTTGAGCGGTGGCGGCTTTGTGACCACCGCGCTGGCTGACTTTGCGCTGCGTGGCGAGGCAAGCCTGCGCACATCCGGCAATGTCGACACGCCCGCCGGCGAGCTGGTCAACACCGCCGCGCGCACCTTCAACCTCGCGGCCGGCGTGGCGCGCGCAGGCAACTGGGGACATGCGGGCGCGTCCTACCGATTCTACCGGAATGATTACGGCATCCCGGGCGGGTTTGTCGGAGGTCACGAGGCCGGCGTCGATATCGAAATGCAGCGCCACACCGTTCGCGCGCAGTCGGAGTTCCATCCAAAGCAGAGCGCGCTCTTCTCGACTCTGAGCGCCAACCTGGTCGGCACGACGTACAACCATCGAGAGCTGGAGCGCAGCGGTGCGATCGGCACGGAGTTCGACCAGCAGACCGTCTCGGGCGAGTTACAGGCACGTCACTATCCACGCGGTCTGTTCACACAAGGCGCGCTCGGGATGCGCGCTCAGTATCGGGATGTCAGGACCGGCGGCTCTCTGCGTACGCCTTCGACCTACGACGTCTCGCTGGCGGGCTACGTGGTGGAAGAAGCCGCGTCGGGGCCGCTCACTTTGCAGATTGGCGCCCGCTACGACTGGACCCGCTATGTGCCGCGCGATTCCACGACCATCACGGTGGGCGGCATGGAGGTGCCGGTTCGGGAACGTAGCTTCGGTTCCGTATCCGGTTCGCTCGGCGTCCTGTACGCGCTCGCGGAGAACAGCCGGATCGGCGCAAGCGTCAGCCGAGCCTATCGCACACCGGACTACAACGAACTGTATTCGGACGGACCGCACCTGGCCGCCAATTCCTTCGATGTCGGCAATCCGGACCTGACCAACGAAACCGGAATCGGGGTCGACGTTTTCGCCCGTTATACCGGTGACCGCGTGCGCGGGAATGTCGCGGTCTTCAGAAATCAGCTCGCGAATTACATTTTCCCGTCGAGCCAAGGGCGCGTGGAACGTGGACCGCAGCGCGGGCGTCCGCGCCTGCAATACGCCAACGAGGACGCGCGCTTCATCGGCGCGGAAGGGGAAATCGAATGGAATGTCGCGAACGGGTGGGTGCTGCACGCCACGGCCTCCTACGTGCGGGCCGAATTCACCTCGGCGCGTGATTCGATCGCGCTCTTCGAAGGGCAGGATACGCTGCTCCTCGCGCCATCACCCTATCCGCCCCTGATCCCGCCCCTGAACGGCAGGGCAGGCGTGCGCTACGAGAGCCCGCGCTACTTCGGAGGCGCCGACGTGCGCTGGGCTGCCCGCCAGCACCGCACCGGCGATTTCGAGACGCCGACCGCCGGCTACCGCATCGTGAACCTCAACGCCGGGGTGCGCTTCGAGCAGGGTGTGCGCTTTCACACCATCACCCTGCGCGTGGAGAACCTGCTGAACACCGAGTATCGGGAACACCTATCGCGAATCAAGGATATCATGCCGCAGCCGGGGCGGAACATCAGTCTGCTCTATCGGCTGAACTTCTAAGCGAATGGAGATGGGCATGAGAAGGATGGCGCGGGTTCCAATACTGGGCATGGCGCTGCTGGCCGCCGCCTGCGGTTCGACCAGCGAGCCGGAACCGGAACCGGAAGTCGCGATCATGCGGCTGACGGTCGGCGCACAGACCATTAATGTGAATGCGGAGACCGGCGCGGTGACGGGTGGCCCCATCACGCTGGTCGCGAACACGACCACCCCGGTCAGCGCCGTATTTCTGAGTGCGAACGGCCAGGCCGAACCGCTGGTCACGGACGCAACCTTTCGCCTGGACGTGCGGCCCGCGGATGCAACTGTGACCTTCACGCGCACCGGCCCGTTCGCCGGCACGCTACGCGGCACCACCGCCACAAACACGAGCGCGGAATTCGCACTCTTCCATTTGGAGGAGGGCCATGAAGAGTTCGAGTGGCCGGTGTCGATCACCGTGGCGGGGCAGGCTCAGTGACTAGCGATAAGAGGGATCAGAGCGATGTGAGCGATGAGAGCGCGCTCTAATCGCTTCTATCGCTCCAATCGCTCTTGTCGCTAAGGTAAGTCCGCAGCTCCCACAGCTCGGGAAAGAATTTCCGGTCGAGCGTGCCGCGCAGGTAGGCGACGCCTGCGCTGCCGCCCGTGCCGGGTTTCGCGCCGATCATTCGCTCCACCATCTGCACGTGGTGCACGCGCCAAAGCGTGAACAGCTCGTCGAACTCGACCATCGCCTCGCATAACAGATACAGCTCGTAATGCGTGTCCGGCTCCTGGTAGACGCGAACCAGCTCGGCCACGCGCGCGTTGCGCTGCGCCTCCTCGTTGCCGGCCGGCAGCTCGAAGCCGCGCGCGCGCAGCATGTCGAAGAACGCGCTGGAGAGCGTGGGCGCCTGCATGCGGCGCTCGAGCTCGGCACGCTCGGGCGTGCCTTCGGGGAACGTCTCCAGGTGGCGTGCGCTCGACGCGCCGCAGATGGTTTCCAGATAGCGGAACTGCGCGGACTGGAAGCCGCTGGCCGGCATCAGATGATCACGGAAGGTCAGGAAGTCGTTGGGCGTCATGGTCTCGAGCACCGTGATCTGCTGGATCAGCACGCGCTCGATCTCGATGCAGCGCCGCAGCAGCCGCTGCGCGCCGAGCGGCTGGTTGGCCTGCAGCCGCGCCACGACCGCATCCAGCTCGTGCAGTAGCTGCTTGAACCACAGCTCGAAAACCTGATGAATAATTATGAACAGCAGCTCATCGTGCCGGGGCGGATCCGACAGCAGCTTCTGCAGCGCCGTGAGCTCGCCCACCCGCAGATAGCTGCCGTAGCTGAGTGTCTTTTTGTCTGCCGGTAACCCAAATGCCATACCACACAGATTACACGGATTTGCACGGATTACACAGAGGCGGCAGGAAACAAGAAAGCCGGTCTTCTAATGAAGGCCGGGCCCATAAGAAGACCAGGGGGCGGACTCGAACCGCCGACCCCGGCATTATGAGTGCCGTGCTCTAACCAGCTGAGCTACCCTGCCGGTTGGTTGTTGTACAGGAGCATAGTAATTTAACCAAAACAGACAGGTTGGTCAACCGGACGGGCGGCGATGAGAGCGATGGGAGCGTCCGATGAGAGCGCCTATCGCTCATATCGCTCTCATCCCTCCCATCACCTCTTATCGCCCTCCGTGCTGTCCGCTCTCACCGAATCGCGCGGTATCGGCTTCGCGCTGGCCGAATCCACGAAACGGTACAACCGCTCGCCCGTCCGGATCATGCCGTAGCGCTCGCGCGCGATGCGCTCGAGGGTGGCCGAATCCTTTGCGAGCGAGTCGGCCCGCGCGCGCAGCGCGGTGATCTCGGCGCGCGTGGCGCGCAGCTTCTCGGCCTCGAGGACCCGCTCGCGCTCGAGCCGGCGCATCTCCATCAAGCTGTACTCGCCGCCGAAGAGCGCGTAATACGCGGCGCCCGCAATCAGCGGAACCATCAGCCAGCGAAGCTTCAAAAGGCCTCGCGGCCGAGATACTCGGCGGTCGGGCCCAGCTCCCCGGCAATGCGCAGCAGCTGATTGTATTTGGCGACCCGGTCGGTGCGGCTCGCGCTGCCCGTCTTGATCTGGCCCGCGCGCGTCGCCACCGCGAGGTCGGCAATGAAAGTGTCTTCGGTCTCGCCGGAGCGGTGGCTGATGATGTAGCGGTAGCCCGCGCGCTTAGCCATCTCGATGGCCTGGAGCGTCTCGGTGAGCGTGCCGATCTGGTTGACCTTGATCAGAATCGCGTTAGCCGCGCCCTGCTCGATGCCCCGCTGAAGAAAGCGGGTATTGGTCACGAACAGATCATCGCCGACCAGCTGGACGCGATCACCGATGGCCTGGGTCAGCTGCTGCCACCCCTCCCAATCGGCCTCGTTGAGACCATCCTCGATCGAAATGATCGGGTACTTCCTGACCCAGTCGCGCCAGAACTCCGTCATCTCCGCCGATGTCCTGCGCTCGTTCGTCGATTTGTGGAAGACGTAGCCGTCATCACGCCACCATTCACTGGCTGCGGCATCGAGCGCGAGCGCGACCTGTTCGCCGACTCTGTAGCCGGCCTGTTCGATCGCTTCGAGAATCACTTCGACGGCTTCTTCGTTGGTGCGGAGGTCGGGTGCGAAGCCGCCCTCATCACCGACGTTGGTGCCTTTTTTCTGCTGCGCGAGCACCTGCTTGAGCGAATGGAAGATTTCGACGCCCGCGCGCAGTGCATCCTCGAAGCGCTCGAAGCCGACCGGCGCGATCATGAACTCCTGCAGGTCCACGTTGTTCGCTGCGTGGGCGCCGCCATTCAGGATGTTCATGAGCGGGACCGGCAGCAGTGTCGCACAGGGGCCGCCGAGATAGCGATAGAGCGGCAGCCCGGCTTCCTGCGCGGCTGCGCGCGCGCATGCCAGTGAGACGGCAAGCATGGCATTGGCGCCGAGGCTGGATTTGGTCGCGGTGCCATCCAGCTCGATCATGATGCGGTCGAGGCTGGCCT
Source organism: Gemmatimonadota bacterium (assembly GCA_052387015.1). Taxonomy (GTDB): domain Bacteria; phylum Gemmatimonadota; class Gemmatimonadetes; order Longimicrobiales; family RSA9; genus CBJLQC01. The sequence continues at coordinate 5,299 of JBQTJO010000104.1, read as the reverse complement.
GGTCGGTCGCGTCGAGCGTGAGCAGCGCGGGCGCGATCTTCTCGGTCACGTTGCTGACCGCAGCGAGCACGCCCTTGCCCAGATAGCGTTTCTGGTCACCATCGCGCAGCTCGATGGCTTCGTGCTCGCCGGTCGACGCGCCGCTCGGCACGGCGGCCCGACCCGTGGCGCCGCTGTCGAGCTCGACCTCGGCTTCTACCGTGGGGTTGCCGCGCGAGTCGAGAATCTCACGCGCGCGAATGTCTATGATCGCCGACATGATCGATGAGGTCCCATGGTCGTTGAGGATGCTGGAGCATCTGCTCGATTCGCGCGCGCACCAGCTCGCTCAACTGCTCGCGGTGCGCCTCGTCGAACTGCGACGAATCGATCGGCTCGCCGAAGCGAACGATAATCGTGCCTGCATGCACTCGCCAGTCGTTTTTCTTCTGGACGGCCCGACTGCCGATCACGGCAGCGGGCCCGATCTCGAGACCGGTCTGCAGCCCGAGCATGAAGGCGCCCTTCTTGAAGGGCAGCAGACATCCGGTCGGCGAGCGCGTGCCTTCCGGAAAGATCATGATGGCGCTGTTGTCGGAGCGCACCAGCCTGGCCGCTGCATCGAGCGCAGCAATCGCCTTGGCGCGGTCCTGCCGCCTTATCGAGATGTGACCGGCGGATTCCCAGGCACGACCGAAGAGCGGGATCCGGCGCAGCTCCGCCTTGGCGATGAAGCGGAATCGCTTGGGCAGAATCGCCGCGAGCGCGAAGACGTCGTACCAGGACTGGTGGTTGCTCGCGATGATCTGCGCGCAGTCCGGCCGTACGTTCTCCTCGCCCTCCACGACGACGCGCACGCCGCTCGCCCAGATGATCCAGCGGCCCCACGCGTGCGCGATGCGGTCGTACAGATTGCCGTGATGATTGAAGAGGCTGGCGATCACGACCGCGCTAGAGAGGACCAGGGTAGCGATGATGCCGTTCAGAATCGCCCATGCACTTTGGAAGATCACGGTGACACCCCGCCGAAATGATCGTAGCCGGAAGCTTGCGGACCGTTGCGGATGCGCAGCCCGGTGCCCGCCACTACCTCCCCGATTTTCGTCAGCTCGACAGCGAGCTCGACGCGCGTGCCCGCGGGCGCCGTGAACAACAGCTCGTAGTCCTCGCCGCCGCTCAGCGCGTGTTCGGGCGTCGCGTCCGCATGCACCGGCAGCGCGCCGGCATCAAACACGATGCCGCAGCCGCTCGCGGCCGCGAGGTGGCGCGCATCACCGGCAACGCCGTCCGAGACGTCAATCAGGGCGGGGGCGATGCCACGCAACGCGCGTCCCTCGCGGATGCGCGCGGCCGGCCGTGCGTAGCGCGCGCGCGCGGCCGGCGCCGGCTGCCGGCCGGCCAGCCATGCGGCCACCGCCGCGGCCGCGCCACCCAGGCTGCCGGTCACCCACACGTCATCGCCGATGCGCGCGCCGGAGCGCAGCACGCCCTGCTCGACGCTGCCGATCACAACCACGTCGATCACCGCCGCGTCGCTGCGCGTCACATCGCCACCGGCGAGCACGGCGTCGTATTCATCGAGCGCCTGCGCCACGCCCGCCATCACTTCAGTGGCCCATGTCTCTGCATCGGAAGACGAGAAGGCGAACGAGACGAGCGCGGCCACGGGTTGCGCGCCGACCGCGGCCAGGTCGCTGAGCGCGGCGACTGCGGCCCGGTAGCCGATCTCGCGCGGCTCGAGCCACGCGCGCCTGAAGTGAACGTTCTCCATGCTCATGTCGCTGCTGATGGCGAACGGCGCGGTCGTGAGAATCGCGCAATCGTCGCCCGGCCCGACGCGCAGCTCCGGACGTTCGCGCCCGCGCGCCTGCGCAAGAAAGGCGCGGATCAGATCGAACTCCCGCCCTTCGCCCAGACGACTCATGGCCAGTTCAGGCGCAGCGCGCCGGCCGGCGTGGCAACCCAGAGGTGATCGCCCGAGCGCACCACGTCGCGCGGCGCGGCCGGAAAATCGTACGGCGCGCTCAGGTGAGCCGACGTTTGGTTCGCGGCGTTCCATTCTTCGATGCCATCGCGATACAGCAGGTACAGGCTTTCCGCGTCGCCGCGCAACGTGTAGGCGCGCTGCGCACTCTGGAGGAGGAGCGGGTCCGACCAGCCGGAGTCGTACAGGTACACCCGGCCAGCCGCCAGCACGGCGATGCGGTCGCCGACGCGCGCAACGCTCGTGATCGCAGTCCGGAAACGCGCATCTTCGGCGCCGGGCGCGGGCGCCATGCGCACACCGGACGCATCCGCGCGCGCGAGCCAGAGGCCGCGCTCGCTCGCAATCCAGACCGTGTCGCCTCGCGTCGCAATGCCATTGATGCGAACGCCATCCAGCCCGCGCCAGGCGACGCGCAGCGCCGCCGGATCGATGAGTGCCAGACCGCTCCTGGTGCCCGCCCACACGCCGCTGCTGGTGCGCTCGAGGCTGCCGACCTGCTCCGACGCGAGGCCTTCGCGCGCGCCGACATTGCGCCAAACCCGCGCGCCCGGCGCCAGCACATGCACGCCCTCCGCCGACGCGCTCCAGATGGTATCGCCTGCCAACAGACGAGTGACGGCGCCGCGCGGCGCGCGCGTAACGTACGGCTCGTAGGAGGTCCAGCTCTGGAGCTGCGCATCGGCGCGTGTGATGCCGTTGCGCATGCCGTAGCCATCGCCGCCGAACCAGATGCCGCCCTGCTCGTCGAGCGCGAGCGCGCCGACCCCGCGCGACAGCGTGCCGAACGTCAGCCAGTCAACACTCAGACTTCGAGCATCCGCCCGAAGCATATTGCCGCCATCGGTCCCGACCCAGTAAGTGCCGGGCCGATCCGCGGCGGCGATTGCGGTGATGGTGTAACGCCGGCCGGAGGGATCGAGCGAAAGCGTGCGGCGCAGGATATTGAATGCGACGTCGGCATCCGCCGACGCCCGTGAAGCCGGACGCGGCACGTCGCCCGGCGCGCGCAAGTCCCAGCGGCCACTCAGATCGGACCATAAATACGCATTTCCGCTGGCCGCCACGAGCCACAGACCGGCCTGACTGCGATCGTACTGCAGGCGTACGGGGCGCTCGAAAACCGGATAGCCGTCCTCCACCGTGCTCGGCAACAGCCAGCGCTGCGCGAGCGCGTCATAGATTTCGAGACCGTTCGGTGTCGCCGCGTATACGCGCTGGCCATCGTAGGTCAGCGCGAGGATTTCACCGAACGACGTGATCGTGACGCGCTCGTCGGGCTGCCAGAGGCGCGCTTGTGCTGGCGCATTGTGCGCGATTGCGATGAGAGCGATAAAAGCGATGGGAGCGATGAGAGCGCGCTTCAACGGCGGGCCGGCTGGTCGAATGTGATGAACGGATAGTTGAGAGACGAAGCGTGCGGGCCCGGGTCGGCGAATGCGCGCGCAATGTGCTGGTTCACATCCTGCGGCGTCAGCGCGCGCCCGAGCGCGGCCAGGTCGGCGGCGCGGCCGCCGTAGTACAGGCCGAGCGCCGCGGCGCTACGCGGATCGAGTCCGGCCGCAAGCAGAGCGCCGATCAGGCCGGCGAGCTGATCGCCCATGCCGGCGACACTGGTATCCGATGAGCCGACGGTGTTGATCAGCACGGGCGCACCGCGCGCCGCGACCACCGACGGCTGCCCCTTCAGTAGCACCGTGGCGCCGGTCTCGCCGGCTAGCTGCTGTGCCGCGGCGGTCGGCTGCGCGGCAATCGTGTTCACGGCCGCGCCCGTGAGACGGCTCAGCTCCCTGGGATGCGGCGTAAGCAGCAGCGGCCGGCCGCTTGCGATGCGCGCGAGCGGCGCGCGAGCGCCCGCAAAGACGTTGAGCGCATCCGCGTCCAGCAGCGTGGGCACCCCCGGCGCGCGCTCGAGCAGATCGAGCAGCTGACTGCGGCTCTCATCGGTTGCGCCAATGCCCGGACCTGCGACAATGGCCGTGAAGACCTCATTGCCGATGTCGCTCCCGCGCGCAAGGAATGTAGCCTCGGGCACGCTCTTCTGAATGATCTCGCGATTGTCGGGCGCGGATGCGATGCGCACGAGCCCCGCACCGGCGCGGACCGCCGCATTGCCGGCTATGATGGCGGCGCCCGCCATGCCGGTGCTGCCGGCGAACAGCAGGAGCCTGCCCGAGCTGCCCTTGTTTGCATTCGGCGCGCGCTGCGGCAGACGAGCCGCGGCCCACCAGGACGTGATCAGCTGCGCGCGTGGATTGGGCAGCGGCGGAAACCCGATGTCGACGCTTACGACGCGACCGCAATGCGCGCGCGCAGGATGGAAGAGCAGGCCCAGCTTCGGAAACCCGAAGCAAACGGTGGTGGTCGCTTTCACGACGTCGTCATACACAGCGCCGGTATCGGGGTTCGTGCCGCTCGGCAGATCGACCGCGACAATCGGGCGCTCACACGCATTCAGCGCGCGGATCAGCTGCGCCACCCGCGCGCGCGGTGCGCCGCGCGCGCCGGTGCCGAGTATGCCATCGAGAACGACCGACGAGGAGGCGAGCGTGAGCTGGATGTCGTCGTCGGTATCGTCGGCAGTGATCAGCTCGACGTCACGACCCCAGGCCCGCAGCGCCTGAAGCGCGATCACGGTATCACCGCCGTTGTGGCCGCTGCCGGCAACGCCGGCGATCCTGCCCGTCGGATGGAGAGAATGGGTAATGAGCGCGAGGGTACGGCCGGCGTTCTCCATCAGAACGCGCTCGGGAACGTCGAGCTCGTCCTGCGCGACGCGGTCGTGCTCCGCGGCCTCCGCCGCGGTTACAACCGGAACGTTCTCACGCCCGAATACGTCGCGTGTGTTCACCAGCTGTCCGGAGAGTTAGACCTGCTACTTGTAGCTCTGGCCGATCGCGCGTCCGAAGCTGATCTCGCCGTTGTCGATCCGGATATTGAAGCCGCAATCCGGATTCGAGCATACCCAGGCCTTATACTTGATTGGCGCGCCATCGCGCCCGTAGTCCGACAGCGGGAGCAACGTTCCTGAATCGCACTTCTTGCAATCCGGGAGCTGCATCGAGTTGTCACCTGCCATTTCCCCCTCCCCGTTTGACCCATCCGCCGCGGAAGATAGCGCGTCTGCAACGACTGTTCCAGACCACACCGGGACGGCGCTACGGGACTGCGCGCTACCGGACTGCGCTACGGGACTGCGCTACGGGACTGCGCTACGGGGCTGCGCTACCGGATCCCACCTTCCCGTAGCGCCTCTCTCCGTAGCGCCTCTCTCCGTAGCGCCTCTCCGTAGCGCCTCTTCGTAGCGCCTCTCCGTAGCGCCTCTCCGTAGCGCCT
>JBQTJO010000103.1:0-8219 GCA_052387015.1 Gemmatimonadota bacterium | reverse complement strand
TGATCTTGTTGTCGCGACGATCGCCTCCAGGCTCATTCTCGTAAAGCTCTGGATTCTCGCCGCCTTCCCCCGAGTTCGAGCGCGCGCCCAACCGATTCATGGCGATGGTCAGCGTAGCATGTGCTTCTGGTGACAGTGCGCCGAGTGACATCGCGCTCGTGATGAACCGGCGCGCGATGCTGGCTGCGTCCTCTACGGCGTCGAGATCGACCGGCGGTGCGGCCGGCGCGAACTCGAGCAGATCACGCAGCTGCGCTACCGGCTGGTTCGCAATCTGTCGGAATTCACGCCACGCGGCGGCGGCTCGCAAGGACGGGCGCGCGGCCTCCTGGCCGCTGCGTTCGGGCTCTGAAAGGCCGCCGGCGGCGGCTCGCAAGGACGGGCGCGCGGCCTCCTGGCCGCTGCGCTCGGGCTCTGAAAGGCCGCCGGACTGCCGATCACTGGCGACGCGGCGTCCTGAGCCGACGCTGTCCTGAAGCGCTCGCACCGCGAGCGGATTCCACGCGTGATGCTCAGCATGATCGGCGCGGCGAAAGCGTGCGCGACCATAATCCGCCAGCGGCTCTTCGGCTGCCGCGCCAAATGCCGCTGCGTGGCGCGCGAGCACTGCCTCCGTGAGTGCGTCGAAATTCAAACCCTCAATGGCGGTGACCCACGACCCGCGGCCCGGCTCGTTTCCCGCGCCCACGACCGCGCCCGCGACCGCGAGCGTGCCGTGCTATAATTCCGCCCATGCGATACCTGGCCATACTCCTGACGCTCGCCACCGCGAGCACACTAATGGCGCAGCAAAAGCCCGACGCCCGCGCCCTCGGCATTCCGCTCCGTGGCACGTCTGGACCAAACAACGCGATCACCGACGTGGCGGGCGTCGAGGTTGGTCACACGACCATCGTGCGCGGCTCCGGCGTGTTGAAGCCTGGCCAGGGCCCGGTACGAACCGGCGTCACTGCGATTCTGCCAAGAGGGCGGACCGGCCCCGACAGTGCGTTCGCCGCCTGGTTCAGCCTGAACGGCAATGGCGAAATGACGGGCACCGCCTGGATCGACGAAGGCGGCATTCTCGAGACGCCGATCCTGATCACGAACACTCACAGCGTGGGTGTGGCGCGTGACGCGGCCATCGATTGGATGCTGCGCAACGGCCGTCGCTTCTACTGGACATTGCCGGTCGTCGCGGAAACGTGGGATGGCGCGCTCAACGACATCAACGGCTTTCACGTCAAACCGGAACACGTGTTCGCGGCGCTCGACAACGCGCGCGGCGGCGCCGTGCCGCAGGGTGCGCTCGGCGGCGGCACCGGCATGATCTGCAACGGCTTCAAGGGCGGCATCGGCAGCGCATCACGCGTGTTGCCGGAAAATCGAGGCAGCTATACAGTCGGCGTGCTCGTACAGTGCAACTATGGTGAGCGCGGTCTGCTGCGCATCGCGGGTGTACCGGTTGGCGAGCTGGTCAACGCGCCCATCTGTTATACGACGACGTCCGCGCCCGATTCCGCGCGCGGCCGCACTCCGCTCTGCACATCACCCTCGGACGGCCCGCCCGCGATTCGCGAGGATCTCGGCTCGATCATCATTGTGGTTGCGACCGATGCGCCGCTACTGCCGCACCAGCTCGAACGCGTCGTCAAACGCGCCGCGTTAGGCATCGGCAAGCTGGGCGGCATCGCGAGCAACGGCAGTGGTGACATTTTCATCGCTTTCTCGACCGCGAATCGCGCCGCCGTCGCCGAGCGCGGCAAAGTCGTGCCGGCGTATATGCTGCCGAACGATCGCATCAGCATTCTGTTCGACGCCACGGTTCAGGCCACTGAAGAAGCGATTATTAATGCCATGCTCGCGGCCGAGGACATGATTGGCATCAACGACCTGAAGATACCGGCGTTGCCGGAGACGCAGCTAAAGGAAATTATGCGGCGTTACCACAAGCAGTGAGCATGAGAGCATGGGAACATGGGAGCATGGGAGCATGGGTGACCCGCACGAGTGAATACTACGATTCCGCCAATTATCTGGACGATGAGCTGCTGCGCGGCACAGGCGTGGTGGGTCTTCTTTCTGGCGATCAGCTGCATCCGCCCATGGTCGATGATGCCGAGATCTGGAAGCACAGCGCACGCTGGAAGGAAGGCGGCGCGGAGTCAGTTCGTCGTCTTCTGCGCAAGGCGAAGATCCGGCCGGATGACCTGGTGCTCGATGTGGGCTGCGGCATTGGTGGCGCGACCAGAATGCTCACGCACGAATTCGGGGCTCGCCCGATCGGCCTGAACATCTCCGAAGAACAGATGCGAACGGCCCGCAAACTAGGGGGCCAAACGTATCTGAAGGGCAATGCAGAGCAATTATCGTGCTTCAGGCTGCTAGCGCCGAAGCGCAGACGATTGGCTTCAAGATCGGACCGACATTTTCGACAATTGACGAAGATCCAGATCAAGGTGAAGAAACTGACCGGCTCACCTCACTCGGCGGCGGTGGCTTCATCCGCTTCGGCGTGGCCGGCCTCTCGCTGCAGCTCGAAGTGCTGGCATTGACCAAGGGGGCACAGTCGGAAGCGGATCCTGCTCTCGATGGCGAAGTCAAGTTAAAAATGGATTATATCGAAGTGCCGCTCACGGCCATGTTCGCGCTTGGCAGTGGACCGTATGTCTTTGTCGGACCGGCGGTCGCATTCGAAATCGGCTGCGAGGTGGAAGCGGAGTTCGAGGGCGGCGAATTCAGCGGAGACTGTGACGACACTGCCCCGGGCGAGGATGCGTTCGAGCGCAAAAAGATGGACGTCGGGTTGACCGGTGGCATCGGCTTCCACATTCCGGCCGGGCCTGGCTCGATCCTGGTCGAAGGCCGCTACACGCCCGGGCTGACGAACATTAATGATGCGCCGAATGACGATACCAAGATCAGGCATCGGTCATTCGCCGCCTTTGCCGGTTATGCGATTCCAATTGGTGGGCGCTAGAACAGGTACTGAACGGACACGCTCGGCAGACGCAGTCCCGGCACGTTCACGCCGCTTCCGATGCGCACACGAACCGAGCGGCCGAACCCAGCCGAGACTGCCGGCTCGAGACCAAGAATCGGAATCACCGGCAGATGGGAAGTGTCGAAGGCTTCCTCTGCAGTCACCGTGCTGATCTGTTCGCGCGCGACAATGCCGCCACCGCTCGCTTCGAGGTGCTCGATGCGCTCTTCCCCGTCACCGCTGACCTTCGCGACGCCAAGCGCGCCGGCCAGCCCGACGTGCACGCCGCCGATGCGGAACAGTGTCCAGTACTTGTGCAGCTGCACGCTGAGGAAGGACGTGTTGTGCACCACATGCGACGTGCCGCGCGCGCATAGCGGCGTCCCCGCGGGCCCCTCGACGCACGTGCGCGTCCCCCCGAAGCGCGAGCCGTCGCTCACAGATTTGCGCACTACTGACAATCCCCAATCACCGCCACGCAGGCGCGCGCGCACGATGCCGATACCGATCTCGTTGCCGCTAAGGCTTTCCTCGAACTCGCCGGCCCGCGCGATCGCGTCCGGGAAATTCCAATAGGGAACCGCGACCAGGCCGACACCCCAGCGTACGGGATCGGACTGCGCAAAAGCGGGCTCGCTCAGGGTGGCGCACAGCAAAACTGCGCAGCCGAGGATGCGCGTGGTCATGGCGTCACTCCGTAGATACGCACACTCGATTTCGGCGTGCCGACCGGATTCGCGTACAAGGTGTACATCACCGCGAACATCAGAGGATGCGAGAAACCCTCGTTGCCTACGAAGCCGTCGAAATGCCGACTAAGGCCGAGTGCGTGGCCAAGCTCGTGCTCCGCGACTGCCGACTCGTAGTGACCTTCGGACGCGTCGTCGCAGGTGCTTGAGCCAAGCTGAATCGAGTGAAGCCCGGTGAATGCGCCAGCATTATCGAACCGCACATTGAGTGAGCTATGCGGCGCGGTAGGTGGACCGTCGTGCACATTGCCGCAACCGCCCGGCCCGTCCGGACCGTGCCCACCCCCTTCCGCGAACGCGATTCCATTCACCGGGTTCGTGCTGACGCGCGTGAAACGCACGAGTCCCCCAGTCCATTGCTCGTAGTGCCGGAGCGCGGTCTCGGCGCGTTCTATGCCGTTCGTGTTGACCTCGATTGGGACCCGCCAGCGTGCAATCACCCTGGTGGGGCCGGCATGTGCGTCAAAGTTGGAGAGCTCGAGCGTCGCGCGAATGTCATCCGTGGAGTAGGTATGGGTCTCGAGGGGCGCGGCGTCGCACCCGAGAACCGATACAATGGGCAATAGCAGCAACCGGCGTCCCATGCTTACCTCGATTCTGAAGGAAGCCGCAATCTGATCGGCCGCCGTTATCTGGCCGTGATCTGCCGTCACCTGCCGATGCGCTGAACGCGAGGTGGTCGTGTTGTCGAATGTTGCACAAAAAAAGCGGGCAGCCGAAGCTGCCCGCTTGATTGAATGTCGGCGGAAACGCGTTGTTTATTGCGCTTCCACAACCAGCCGGTAGCTACCGGCCGGCGTGACCCAGCCGCCGTGGCCGTCCGGATTCCCGCTCGCGATCTCGATCACGTAGGTACCGGTCGTTTGCAGGTGTGATCGGCGCAACCGCGCGCACACCATTAGCCGGCAGGTTGCCGACGGACTGACGAACCACACCACCGCGATAGATGGTGAGCGCCGGATTGAACGCCGCGGACACACCTTCGATGCGAACGTTGTACGTGGTTCCGGCGATCAGCTTGCCATAATAGAACTGGCTGTGAAGCGCCTGACCGATCGCCTCCGGAAATGGCGAGAACTGCACGGTGACGTGACACGAGTGCCCGGCATCCAGCTGTTGCGTGAGATCGACCGGCACTTCGTAGATGGTCGGATAATCACAGGAGTATGAGACCGGCTCGACCGACGATGTCAAAGCGAAGGCGCCGTACGTGTCTGCGTCACGGTTGCTCACGAACACCTGCTGCGTCGGGCTCGTGCCAACGAAGTTGACGCCCGCCTGATCACCGGCATCCCAGCTGAACGCGGTGTGAATGAGCCCGAGGTTGGGGTTGTCCGTGTCCTGCTTGACGCCGAGCACGGGCGCGAAGTCACCGGTCCAGCGGATCGCGAGCATCTGGCCGGCTGCGGGCGTCGTCGCCTGGTAGTACTGGGTACGGCGGCCAATCGCGTCATTGAAGTTGCACGATCCGGGCGTGATGCGACCCTGCTGCGCCGACTTCAGCGTGCGCGGATGACAATTGCCGATACCGGCCGGCGAGCCACCATTCTGCGAATAGCTCGGTGCGAGCTCGGTCGGCTCTACGGTGTTTTCACTGCAGGCAGCCAGAAACACGACGGTCGCGAGGAGAGCGAAACGCTTCTTCATCAACATCGACTCCATTGATTGAGGGACGGGGATTTACGGTTGTGGCGAAGCTCATGGAAGCTAGATGCGCGTCGAGGCGGCGCGCATGGGTCATTCGACCTATTTTTCCACCGATGAAGGATTAGCGCGTCCCCATCCCCACCGGTCATTCCCGGCGCCGGCGATCGCCCACCCTTCTTCCGGGCACATGAAGTACTTGTCGATGCCGCGCGAGAAAATGTCGAAGTGCTTCGTCAGATCTTCAAAGGATATGACGATGTGAGGAAAGCCCCCGCCGTGCACGACAAACACCGGCGCGCGGCCGATATCCTTCGCGTGCGCGAGATGCGGTAGCCACTCGCCGGCTCGCGGATCATGAAACCAGGGACCGATCTCGTGCGTTTGCACGCGTGGCCAGTCCGGCACGATGTCCTCGCCCCATTCCAGCATCGGAAACGCCGCGAAGTACCAGTTCATCAGCTTCTCGTACTCGGGCTGCAGGCGATGAATCAGTTCGTATTCGACGCCGCGCTCGTCCATCCGCTCGCGCTCGGAGCGAACCTTCTCGAGCTCGGCCTGCACGTTGATCTGATGCTGAAGCGCGGCGCGCTTCGCGAGCAGCTGCTCGCGCCGTTCCGGCGGGATTTCCGTCATATAACCCGTACCCTATTTCTGACTGAACAGTCTGGGCGCGACCTCTGATCGGGATCCGACATTCAGCTTCAGCAGGACCTTCTCGGTGTGGCGACGCGCGGTGCGGACTGATGCAAAGCTCCTGCGCGATTTCGGCGTTCGACCGGCCGCTCGCAATCAGCGTTGCAACCCGCACTTCTGACCGCGTGAGGCCGAACGTCGCGCGCAATTCCGCTTCGGAGAGCAGCACCGGCGTGCGCCGCTCGAGCGCAATCAACCGCAGGCTGGTGGAGCCGGGCTCGTTAGCGAAGAGCGTGGGGCGGATCACATAGCACGCATGCGACGTCTGCACCTCGCGCATGCCCGACGTGGTCGCGAGCATCTCGTCGCGCAGCTGCGCACCTTCCGCATCGGCGGCGAGCATGCTGCCGAGCGCGGGGGTCTGGTGCACGACGTCGCCTTTGACATCACATACCAGCACACCCTGGCCGAGCGCATCGATCGTCGCAAACAGATTGGCGCGGTGCCGGCTCAGGTGCATGTGCATCTCGACACCCGCACGAAACGCGGGATACAGCAGCTTCATCAGTGCGACTTCGCGATCGCCGAACAGCCGGCCGTCGGGACGTGCATGCCAGAAATGAAGGCACGCCATGCTGCGCGCGTCTATGCCGCCTAACGACGTCGCCACGGCGAGCGTGTCGTGCGCACCGTTCGCGCCTGCATACTCCTGGTAATAGGGACTGTTGATGTACAGGTCGTAGTTGCGGCCGTAGATCGTGGCCAGGGTGCCGATGCGATTCTGCACCATCGCCTCCCACAGCGGCGTGCCATCGACCAGCGGCGGCGGCGGATAATCCTGGTAGCGGGCCAACTCGGCCGGATCGTGCTCCTCGCTGTACAGCATGAGCCCATCTTCGACCGGCATGAGAAATCCCGCGGAATCGGCGCGCAGCAGCTGTTTCAGCTCGCGATTTACCGCCGCCCGCCAGCCATCGACGTGCGCATGCTCGAGCGGTGAAATCAACAGCTCGACCGCACGCGTGAGCTGCTCGATTTCGATTCGAGGAAAGTGTTAGCGACATCGCAAACTTCCAAAACTGGTCTGATTGGTTTCAGCAGGGAAAGGGCGCTCACGCCCAACCTCTAACCGCGGAAGTGAGGTAATTTACGGCAGAATTTCGCAGAGGCCAAGACTGTCGCCCCGACCAGCACGGTTTCGGCATGGCTTGGAAATGGAAAGCGATTCGGAGAGAAAGACTTTTTTATTTGCTGAAAACCAGCGGGACGCTAATCCCCTCATCCGACCCCTAACCTCGCGGCTCTAGCATCGCACGGAAGCCGGGATCATTCCAGAGAGGCTCGAAATCCCGATCGGAATGGATCCCGGCGCCGTAGCGCATCCCGCGCGCATACGCAGCGCGCAGCGTACTCAAGGCTTCTTCTTTTCGACCGAGATGCGCCAGTACAGCAGCCATCCAACCCTCACAAATCCCTGGCGACGGTAGCTTGCACGCGCGTAGTCTCTTCAATGCCTCTTCGGCTGCACGCCGATCTCCGAGCTTGATCCGAATCGATGGCGACCGTAGCCAGCGACGAATAGTCCATGCTGTCGGCCGCAAATGACTTTCCGAAGAATGCGCGTCCGGCGTTGTGCATGATGATCGCGCGTTGGAACTCGTACTGGGCTCGCTCGACTGCCGGCAGCGAATCATACCACGCGACCGCCTGGTCGAAGTAACTCTTCGCAGCGCGCCCGCGTCCGTGCGCCTCCAGCTCGAGTGCCACGCTGAGCAGAATTATGGGTGTGCCAACCGCGCGCTGCGCACTGATCGCGGCTGCTTCCGGAAGCAGCTTGTCGATCTCTTCCGCGCGTCCGAGTGCGGCGAGTGCAACCAGCTCGTAGCTGCGTGCCGCGAGGAAGTCCGGCAACGCGGCTCGCGCGGCACGCGCTGCCTTCAGCTCGCCGTCGTGATCGCCCCTCGCAACGGCGAGGTCGTGGGGCAGGATCGCAAAGTCTACATTCCGTATTCGGCATCAGCAGGGCGTTGATTATACGCAAACTGCCACTAGCCGAACCTTCACCTTCAAAGTGGCCGAGCCACCAAGAAATCGCGGAGCCTCACGCACCCGCGCTGAAATCTCAGGCTCGAGTGTGTATGGCGGTCCACCAGGTCCGGGACATTCCATCGGAACGGTCAGGACATTCGAACCCCGATCATCAACGAGCCAATCCACTTCGGTGGCGT
>JBQTJO010000102.1:0-5191 GCA_052387015.1 Gemmatimonadota bacterium | reverse complement strand
ACACCCCTACACCCCTACTCAGACTCCAAGTGCGTCATGCCCTCGGCCGTCAGGCGCCGCAGGTAGATACCGGCGTAATTCTCATCTATCGCCGCCAGCCGGTTCTCCGGCGTGGCCGCAAACTGCGATGCGCAACGGTCGCAGCGGATCTGCCTGTTGTCTCCGGTTCCGACGAGCCGCCAATTGCCCGTGCAATCCAGGCTCATGTGTGCGAGTACTTCCATGGTATCCCATCCCCTCTGTCCCGGACGGGCAAAATGCAAGCTCTACGCCGTTATTGGAGCGGCGCCTGCACCCCGAGACGGCGCAGCCGGTCGACGCGGACCTGCACGCTGTCGAGCGTCGCGCTGAGCGCCACCGGATCCTCCGCGAGCGCGCTGATGAACGCTCGGATCTCGGCCTCGCTCGTGCGGTGTTTTTCGAGCAGACTCTGGCGGGCGGCGGGGTGAGCCAATTCCAGGGCCTGCATCACTTCCACGAATTCGGCGCGCGTCAGGCCGCCTGGCAGCCTGGGCGTTCGCGTTGGCGTGCATGCGGCCGAAAGGACAGCAATTGTGACAAACAGGCCAAATCTCAACATGGGCGAACCGTATCCCGCACGGCTGGGCGTGTCAATATGGCAGGTGCGTTCGGCATCCGGATTGCCTGAAGCTGAGCGATCGCGCACTCTCACATTCCCAGACTCGGACACTCACAAGAAGGTAGCGTGCTAAGCAGTGACCGACTGACGATCAAGGCGGCGGAGGCGATTCAGGCGGCAGCAGCCGAATCGCAGCGGCGCGGCAATCCGGCCATCGAGGACCTGCATCTGTTACATGGTCTGCTCCTGCAGGACGAGACCGTGGTCGTGCCGGTGCTCCAGAAGGTGGGCGTGAACATCGCGCGCCTGCGGGAGGAGCTCGGGCGCGCGCTGGAGCGGCTACCGAAGCAGACGGGAGGCAGCTCGGCCGCGGCGAGCCGCGAGCTGAATCGGATTCTGGACGCGGCGGACGCCGAAGCGCGCGCGCTGAAGGATGAGTACGTATCGACCGAGCACTTGCTGCTGGCGCTGGCGGCGCACAAGGGCTCCAGCACGCGCGAGCTGCTCGCGCTCCAGGGCGCCGGCGCGAAGGACCTGCGGGCTGCGCTGGAGGCGGTGCGGGGGTCGCATCGCGTGACGGACCAGGAGCCGGAGCAGAAGTATCGCGCGATCGAGCGCTTCACGCGCGACCTGACCGAGCTGGCGCGGCAGGGCAAAGTCGATCCGGTGATCGGGCGCGACGAGGAGATCCGCCGCGTGGTGCAGGTGCTGAGCCGTCGCACCAAGAACAATCCGGTGCTGATCGGCGAACCGGGCGTCGGCAAGACGGCCATCGTGGAAGGACTCGCGCAGCGCATTGTCAGTGGCGACGTCGCCGAGCCGTTGCGCAACAAGCGGCTGATTCAGCTCGACATCGGCGGGCTGCTGGCCGGCGCGAAGTATCGCGGCGAGTTCGAGGAGCGGCTCAAGGCGGTCATGAAGGAGCTGACCGAAGCGGAAGGCCGCTACGTCGTCTTCATCGACGAGCTGCACACGATCGTCGGCGCCGGTGCGGCCGAAGGCGCGGTCGATGCCGGCAACATGCTCAAGCCGGCGCTGGCGCGCGGCGAGCTGCGGGTGGTCGGCGCGACCACGCTGGACGAGTATCGACAGCACGTCGAGAAGGACGCCGCGCTGGAGCGGCGTTTCCAGCCGGTCTTCGTGGGCGAGCCGACGGTCGAGGGCACGATCGCGATTCTGCGCGGGCTGAAGGAGCGCTACGAGGTCCATCACGGCGTGAAGATCACCGATGGCGCGATCGTCTCGGCGGCGCGCCTGTCGGATCGCTACATCGGCGATCGTTTTCTGCCGGACAAGGCGATCGATCTGATCGACGAGGCGGCCTCACGCCTCCGCATCGAGATCGACTCGATGCCGCAGGAGATCGACGAAGTCGAGCGCCGCATCATGCAGCTCGAGATCGAGCGCACCGCGCTGGCCGGCGAAACCGATCGGGAAGCGGTCGAACGGCGCGATCGCATCGAGGCGGAGCTGGCCGATCTGCGCGAGAAGTCGAATGCGATGAAAACGAAATGGCAGGCGGAGAAGCAGCAGCTCCAGAAGATCCGTTCGCTGAAGGAACGCTCGGACCAGCTGCGCGTCGAGCTGGAGCGCGCGCAGCGCTCGGCCGATCTGAATCGCGCGGCGGAGATCCAGTATGGCGAGGTTCCGAAACTGGAGAAGGAGACCGAGGCGGCCGAGGAGCGGCTGCGCGAGCTGCAGGCGGAGAGCAAGTTCCTGAAGGAAGAAGTCACGGCCGAGGACATCGCGGAAGTCGTCTCGAAGTGGACCGGGATTCCGGTCACGCGCATGCTCGAGACGGAGAAGCAGCGGCTCACGCATCTGCACGAGCAGCTGGCGCAGCGCGTCATCGGTCAGGACGAGGCCGTCAATGCGGTTGCCGATGCGGTGCGACGCAGCCGCGCCGGACTGCAGGATCCCAATCGCCCGATCGGCAGCTTCATCTTTCTGGGACCTACCGGTGTCGGCAAGACGGAGACGGCGCGCGCACTGGCGGAGTTCCTGTTCGACAACGAAGACGCCATGGTCCGGCTGGACATGTCGGAGTACATGGAGAAGCACTCCGTCGCGCGGCTGATCGGCGCGCCGCCCGGCTACGTCGGCTATGAGGAAGGCGGCCAGCTCACGGAGCGCGTGCGGCGGCGGCCCTATTCGGTCGTGCTGTTCGATGAGATCGAGAAGGCGCACGCCGACGTGTTCAACATTTTCCTGCAGATCCTGGAGGATGGCCGGCTCACCGATTCGCAGGGACGCACTGTCGATTTCCGCAACACGGTCATCATCATGACCTCGAATATCGGCAGTCCCTACATCCTCGAGCGCACGGGCACGTCGCAATGGACCGACGTCGAGGCGGTCGTGCTCGAGGAGCTGCGGCGGCATTTCAGGCCGGAGTTCATCAACCGCGTCGATGATATCGTCGTCTTCCGGCCGCTCGGGCGGGAGCAGCTGCGCAAGGTCGTCGACCTGCAGCTCGAGCGCGTGAAGCGCTGGCTGACGGACAAGAAGATCTATCTGACCTTTACGGAGGCGGCCGAGGATCTGATTGCCGAGGAGGGTTACGATCCGCTGTTCGGCGCACGGCCATTGAAACGCTCGATTCAGCGGCTGGTGCAGAACCCGCTCGCGCTGAAGGTGCTGAACGGCGAATTCGAGGAAGGCAGCGTGGTACAGGTCGATCGCGAGGGCGATCAGCTCGTGTTCCGCAAGCGCTCGAGTACGGCAGCCGTGGCTTGACATTGGGCCGCGCGAGGAGCCACACTTGCTGCATGACTCCAAAATTCAAGAGCGTCGCGGCGGCGCTGGCGTGCGCGCTGGTCGTCACGGCATGCGTGAAACGGGAAGTGATCACGACCGGCGCGATTGGTCCGTCGCTGCTGGTCGAGCAGTTCATGCGCGCGGCGAACACCAAGGACCTGGATGCGATGGCCCGGCTGTTCGGCACGATCGATGGCCCGGTGGCGGACCGGTGGCCGAAGGCAGAGGTCGAAAAGCGCATGTTCCTGATCGCGACCGAGCTGCAGCACGAAGACTTCAAGGTCGCCAGCGAACAGATGGTGCCCGGTCGCTCGGACGTGGCGACGCGGCTGATCGTGGATCTCAAGAAGAGCGGCAGGACCTACAACGTCCCGTTCACGCTGGTGCGCTACAAGGACAACAGCTGGCTGGTCGAGCAGATCGGGATCGAAGTGATCACGGCGCCGCGCGGTTAGCGCGCCAGCGGATAGAAGCGCGCCAGCAGTACGGGTGAGGCGCCGAGCGCGTGCAGCGCGCGCAGCGTGAGATGCAGCAGGATGCCGCGCCCGGTACCGATTTCCCTCCATAAGCGCGCGGACGTGCGCACTCGCTCCGGTAGAATCGCAAACCTGCCCGCGCGCTTGAGCGCGCGACACAGTCTGACATCCTCGAAGAGCGGCACGCGCGGCACGCCACCGACCGCCGCCAGAAGCTCGCGCCGCGCAAAAATCGCCTGGTCTCCGGTCGCTGTCTGGAACAATCGCGCGCGCAGGTTGATCGCGCGCTGCCACAGCCGCAGCCATACATCCGAAGCCGAAAGATCGAGCGAGAACGCGCCGCCGGCCGTGTCGGGGCTCGTTAGCGTGCGCTCGATGGCAATCCGCGCGTCCGCCGGCAGCCGTGTGTCCGCGTGCAGAAAAATGCAGACCTCGCCGCGCGCGGCGCGAAAGCCGCGGTCGAGCTGCTCGCCGCGGCCGCGCGTGCCGTTCACTACCCGCGCGCCCGCCTCGCGCGCGATCGCGCACGTCGCATCCGTGCTGCCGCCGTCGGTGACGATGTATTCGGCATCGTCGCCGAACGCCGCGCGCGCGGATTCGAGCGTGGTGGCAAGCAGGGCCGCTTCGTCGAGCGTCGGTACGATCAGCGAAAAGCGGATGCTCATGCTTCGACCAGCTCGATCAGGATGCCGGCGGTGCTTTTTGGGTGCAGGAATGCGACGCGGTGGCCACCGGCGCCGGGGCGGCCCTGCCGGTCGATGAGCTGAATGCCGGCCGCGGCCAGCCGGTCGAGCGTGGCGTCGAGGTTCGCGACTCGATAGGCGATGTGGTGCAGCCCCGAGCCGCGTCGATCGAGAAAGCGCTGCACGGTGGACTCGGGTCCGGTCGGCTGCAGTAGCTCGATACGGGTCTCGCCGGAGCCGACGAACGCGACCTCCACCTGCTGGGATGCGACGCGCTCCGGCCGGGAACTCGGGCCGCCCGCGATGAGTTCGAAAAGTGGCAGGACGCCGGTGATGGACGGCACCGCGACCGCAATGTGATCCAGAAGGAGTTCCAAGGTCGTCTCCGGCCAATTTTTTGCTACTTTGGAGCTTCGAAAGTAACATGGGTTCGGCGCTGCCGTCACGCGCGCGAGCACCCACACGCAAGGAGATGCAAATGGCCGAGAACGGCAAGACGGTGACTGTAACGGACGCCAATTTCGGGGACGAGATCGAGAAGCATAGCGGGCTCGTGCTCGTGGATTTTTGGGCAGCGTGGTGTGGCCCCTGCCGGATGGTCGCTCCGGTCGTCGAACAGCTCGCGGGTGAATACGAGGGACGGCTGAAAGTCGGCAAGCTGGATGTGGACGCGAACCAGCAGACCGCAATGCGTT
>JBQTJO010000101.1:0-8275 GCA_052387015.1 Gemmatimonadota bacterium | reverse complement strand
TCCTCGCCGAACAACGCGTTCACACGCGATGCGACGACGACCAGCTTGCGGCCTTCGTGCTCGACTTCGGCATAGGTGAGATTCGGATGCACCGCGAGCGCGACGTTCGACGGCAGCGTCCACGGCGTCGTCGTCCACACCAGAAACGCGCGCTGCTCGGGATCGTCCCGCCAGGGCGCGAGGAAGTAGAGCGAGGGATCGCGAACGTCCTCGTAGCCCTGCGCGACCTCGTGCGAGCTGAGCGCCGTGCCGCAGCGCGGACAATACGGCACGCTCTTGTATCCCTTGTAGATGAGCCCCTGGTCATCGAGCTGCTTCAGGATCCACCAGACGCTCTCGATGTATGCGGGCTCGAACGTCACGTACGAGCGCTCGTAGTCCAGCCAGTACGCGATGCGTTCACTCAGCCGCTCCCACTCTTCCTTGTAGGTAAATACGCTCTCGCGGCAGACCTGGTTGAATTTTGCGACGCCGACTTCCTCGATCTGGCGTTTGCCGCTGATGCCGAGTCGCTTCTCGGCTTCGATCTCGACCGGCAGACCGTGCGTGTCCCAGCCGGCGATCCGTGTCACGTGCCGGCCGCGCATGGTCTGGTAGCGCGGAATGACATCTTTCAGCGTGCGCGCGAGCACGTGATGAATGCCGGGCCGGCCGTTCGCGGTGGGCGGTCCCTCGAAAAAAACGAACTCCTCTTTGCCTTCGGTAGCCTTCAGCGTCTGATGAAACAGATCCTCTTCACGCCATCTGGCGAGGATCTCTTCTTCCAGCTCGGTTGGACTGTTCGGATATTCCGGGTATCTCATATTTCTTGAACGAACGTGTACGTTCACGTTCAGGTTCACGTGTACGTGGACGGATCACTCGATTTCAAGTAATCCTTGCCAGAACGCCCTTGATCAGACTCGTCAGTTTCGGCTCCGCTTCGTTCGCGGTCGCAATGATCTTCGCGATGTCCGCTTCCGCGAGTGTATCCGGAAAGCACTCGTCCGTGATGATGCTGATGCCGAGCACGCGCATTCCGAGCTGGCGCGCGGCGATCACCTCTGGCACCGTGCTCATGCCGACAACGTCGGCGCCGAGATAGCGCAGCATCCGATACTCCGCACGCGTCTCGAGATTCGGTCCAGTGACTGCAATGAAGACGCCGGAGCGCAGCGCAATGCCGAGCTGGGCGGCCACGTCGCGCGCGAGCGCCAGGAGCGCGCGGTCGTACGGCTCGGACATGTCGGGAAAGCGTGGCCCGAGCGCATCCAGATTCGGGCCGATCAGCGGATTGTCACCGAGCAGGTTGATGTGATCTTCGATCAGCATCAGATCGCCCGCCCGCCAATCCGGATTCATTACACCGCAGGCGTTCGACACGATGAGCGTGCGCGCGCCGAGGCCGTGCAGGACGCGCACGGCCAGCGCGATCTGCTGAAGCGTGTACCCCTCGTAACGGTGGCACCGGCCTTCCATGGCGACGACGCGGCGCGCTGCCAGCGTGCCGAGCAGCAGCCGGCCAGTGTGGGATTCTACCGTGGAAAGCGGAAAGTGCGGGATCTCCGAATACGGAATTGCGCTCTCGACCACGATCTCGCGCGCCAGCGCGCCGAGTCCGGTGCCGAGAATGATCGCGGTTTCGGGCACGAGCCGGGAACGTTGCCGTACTGCATCCACCGCTTGCTCCAGCGAAGTGCGCAGCTCGAGCGCGCTAGTCACCCTTCCCCTCTAGCAGCGTAGACACCCACCCGTCCGAATCCGCGTCCTTCTTCTCTTCCTGGATTTCCTTGCGCAGCTCCAGCTCGGGCAGCTCTTCATCGAAGTCCGCCTCCGCCTCCGCCTCCGCCTCCGCCTCCG
This sequence comes from Gemmatimonadota bacterium, assembly GCA_052387015.1. Classification (GTDB taxonomy): domain Bacteria; phylum Gemmatimonadota; class Gemmatimonadetes; order Longimicrobiales; family RSA9; genus CBJLQC01. The sequence goes on along the minus strand of JBQTJO010000101.1, from coordinate 6,436 downwards.
CCTCCGCCTCCGCCTCCGGCACTGCTATGGGCACTGCCGCGGCAGGTTCCGCGCGGCGCGCGCGCTTCCTGGCTGCGGGCGGCTCCGGCTGCTCCTCGGCCGAGAGATCGAGCGTCTGCGCCATGACCGCGATCTCCGCCAGCTCGCGCTCGAGAAAGGCGCGATAGCTCTGCACGAACTGCGTCTGGCGCGCGCGCAGCCGGCGAATGTTCTCCTCCTCGCGCTCGCGTACCTGCGCCGCCGCGCTGCGCACGGCATGGGCATCGGCTTCCGCCTCGCGGCGCTTCAGCTCGGCTTCCCGTTCCATCTGCCGGCGCATCTCCTCGCGCATCTCCTGCGCGGTGACCAGCGCCTCGGTCAATGCGCGCTCGCGCTCGCGATAATCCGATACCTGCGATTCGGTCCCGGAGACGCGCTCCTGCAGCGCCGCGTTCTCGCGCACCAGCTGCTCGAGCCGGTCGGCAACCAGATCGATGAAATCGTCGACCGCCTGCGGCTCGTAGCCGCGCATGGACCGGCGAAAATCGCCCTTCTTTTTTCTGACTTCGAGTGGCGTAAGGTCTATCATTTTGTCCGCTCTCCGAAGAGAATGGTTCCGAGCCGAACGATGGTGCTGCCTTCCTCCACCGCGATCTCGAAATCGTTGCTCATGCCCATCGACAGCTCGCGGCCGCCGAAGCCGCCGATCCGCTGGCTGCACTCGTCACGCAGCCGGCGCGTGCGCGAAAACGTCGTACGCAACACCGACTCGTCCGCCGTGAACGGGGCCATGGTCATGAACCCCTGGATCTCGAGATTGGGCAGCTCGAAAATCGCGCGAACGGCGGCGAGTGCGCCGGTCACGTCGTCGGCGATGTCGATGCCGTGCTTGCTCGCCTCGCCCGCTGCGTTCACCTGGATCAGGCCACGCATCTTCAGACCGCTGCGACGCGCTTCCTCCGACAGCTCCTGCGCCAGGCGCAGCGAATCGATCGAGTGAATCAGATCGAACAGCTCGATCGCTTTCCTGACTTTGTTGCGCTGCAGGTGGCCGATCAGATGCCAGCGCGCGGCGTGCCGGCCGAGCGCCTCGACCTTGGCGGCCAGCTCCGCGACGCGGTTCTCGCCGCAGTCGGCCAGCCCTGCGGCGACCGCCGCACGCACCGCATCGATCGGGTGGCCTTTGGTGACCGCTACAATGCGAACGGCAGCCGCGCGGCCCGCCCGGTGGAGCGCGCGCGTGATCCGCTCCTCGACGCCGGGCAGGTTCTCCCGTATCCGCGCATCATACATAAGGTTGCTGCAATTTTACACTCAGCCGGCGCGGGCCGCCACCGCCGTACCGGCCGCCCTCCTCAGCTGCTCGAGGTCGACATCCTTCTCGAGCCGCCCCGCCTGCGCAATCGAGATCTGCGCGGTCTCTTCACTCACAACGATCGCCAGCGCATCGCTTTCTTCGCTGATGCCGATGGCGGCGCGATGACGGGTTCCGAGCGTGCGGTCCGCCACCGGGAATTGCGTGAGGGGCAGGATCACCGCAGCCGCGAAAATGGTATCGCCGCCGATCAGTACGGCGCCGTCGTGAAGCGGGCCGTACGGCGAAAAGATGCTGACCAGCAGATCGGCAGCGACGCGCGCCTCGAGGCGGGTTCCGCTCTCGGTATACTCATCCAGGCTGACGTCGCGCTCGATCACAATGATCGCGCCAATGCTCGCGCGCGCCAGCCGCTCGACCGCATCGACGATCTCCTCGACCAGCTCGTTCTCCTCGAGATCGGCCATCTCGTGGACCAGCCGGTTGCGTGCGAGGCGAGCGAGCCCGCTGCGCAGCTCGGGCTGGAAAATGATCAGTGCGGCGAGCGCGCCGTAGCCGAACACGGTCTGCAGGACCAGCTGGATGAGATCCAGCTGCGCCGCCCACGCGATCACGTACAACACGATCAGCAGCAGCAGACCGATCAGAATGCTGAACGCGCGAGGCCGCGCGACTCGCAGCAGGATGACGTACACACCTGCTCCGACAATGATGACCTGAACCAGCGCGCGCAGGCCGGAATCGCTGAAGGCTGTGCCGTCGAATTGGATCATGAGCTCAGAATTGCATGCGCCACGGTCAACGCGCGGCGCGCGGCGCGCACGTCGTGCACGCGAAAGAGAACGGCTCCGCGCGCGCACGCGGCCGCGATTGCACCGAGCGTGCCCTCGAGCCGCTCCTCCGGCGGCAGTCCGCCCGACAGCTCGCCAATGAAACGCTTGCGCGACGGGCCGACCAGCACCGGATAGCCGAGCTCGGTGATGCGATCGAGCCGCGCGAGCACCGCCACGCTGTGCTCCGTCCGCTTCGAGAAACCGACGCCCGGGTCGAGCACCAGCTGATCGGCCGCGACGCCGCGGTCGGCCGCGACGCGTGCGGCCGCGCGCAGCTCGCGCGCAATCTCGCCGACCGGATCCGCACCGTAATCGGCAGTTTCGTAGCGGGCCATCTCGGAGACCGCGCCGCGTGAGTGCATCAGCACGAGGCCCAGCTCCCGCGTCGCCACAACTTCGGCAATGCGCGCGTCGAGGCGCAACCCGGACACATCATTAATGACGGCGGCGCCCGCATCCGCCACGGCGGCGGCGATTTCCGATTTCACGGTGTCGACCGAAATGACCACGTCCGGCCAGCGGCGCGCGATCTCGCGCACGACCGGCACGACGCGCCGCAGCTCCTCCTCGGCGCCGATCGGTTGCGCGCCTGGGCGCGTGGACTCGCCGCCGACATCGATGAGGTCCGCGCCATCCGCGAGCATGGCTTCCGCCTGATGCAGAGCGGCGGCCGCACTTGCGTGCCGGCCGCCGTCATAAAAGGAATCCGGCGTGACGTTCAGAATGCCCATCACGCGCGGCATGTCGAAATGAAGAGTACCGCGGCCGGTGCGCCATGACAGCCCAGCCGCGACTTTCGTCATGAACTGACTTCGCCCGCGCTCGCGGGAACCAGCACTTCCTCGCTCGCGCCGTTTTCGCTCGCGCTCAGGCTGGGCTGGAGCAGCGGCCGCGGTTTGAACTCCGGCAGCGGCATGCCGGCCGCGAGCAGGTCGACGTCCTCGCGGTCGAGCGTCTCCCGTTCGAGCAGGGCTTCTGCCAACCGCGTCAGCAGATCCATATTCTGCTTCAGCACCTCGATGGCCTTTTGATAGGCTTCCTCGATGATGCGCTTCACCTCGAGGTCGACCTGCTCGGCGATGCGCTCGCTGATTTCGCGGCGCTGCACGATCTCACGGCCCAGGAAAACCTCCTGCTCCGAATCGCCGATCGCCATCGGGCCGATCAGGTCACTCATGCCGAACGTCGTGACCATGCGACGCGCCATACGCGTTGCCCGCTCGATGTCATTGCCGGCGCCGGTCGTGATCTTCTCGGGTCCGAACACCAGCTCTTCGGCGGCGCGCCCGCCGAAGAACACCGCCAAGTCACCAAGCAGGTAGTCGCGCGGATAGGTGTGACGGTCTTCTTCCGGCAGCGATGCGGTCAGACCGAGCGCGCGCCCGCGCGGCACGATCGTGATCTTGTGCACCGGATCCTGACCCGGAATGCGGAGACCGACCACCGCATGGCCGGCCTCGTGGTATGCGGTCAGTTTCCGTTCTGCTTCCGAGAGGACCAGGCTCTTGCGCTCGGTGCCGAGCATGACCTTGTCCTTGGCATCTTCGAGGTCGACCATGACGACCTTGGCGTTGCCGCGCCGCGCCGCGAGCCGCGCCGCTTCGTTGACGAGGTTCGCCAAGTCGGCGCCGCTCATGCCCGGCGTGCCGCGCGCGATGCGCGAAACCTCGACGTCATCGGCCAGCGGCACCTTCTTCAGGTGCACGCGCAGAATGCCCTCACGGCCGCGCACGTCCGGCGCATCCACGACCACCTGCCGGTCGAACCGGCCCGGGCGCAGCAGCGCCGGATCGAGGACGTCCGGGCGGTTCGTGGCCGCCAGCAGAATCACGCCGTCATTGGACTCGAAGCCATCCATTTCGACGAGCAGTTGATTGAGCGTCTGCTCGCGCTCGTCGTGACCGCCGCCGAGGCCCGCGCCACGATGACGGCCGACCGCATCGATCTCATCGATGAAGATGATGCAGGGCGCGTGAGCCTTGCCCTGCTCGAACAGGTCGCGCACGCGCGAGGCGCCCACGCCGACGAACATCTCGACGAAATCGGAGCCCGACATCGAAAAGAAGGGACGACCCGCTTCACCCGCAACGGCACGCGCGAGCAGCGTCTTGCCGGTTCCAGGCGGCCCGATCAGCAGCACGCCTTTCGGCAGCCGGCCACCCAGCCGGCTGAACTTCTGCGGGTCCTTCAGGAACTCGATGATCTCCTGAAGCTCGTACTTGGCCTCATCCGCGCCGGCCACGTCCTGGAAAGTCACCTTTGGCGTGTCGCCGCTGAGCAGGCGCGCCTTCGACTTGCCGAACTGAAACGCCTTCGAGCCGCCCACCTGCATCTGGCGGAACATGAAGAACCAGAAGCCGATGATCAGCAGCCAGGGCAGCGCGTTCAGCAGGATGACCCAGAAATTCTGGCGCGGGAGCGCGGCCGCGATCTCGACGCCGTGCGCCTTCAGCTCGGGCACCAGCTGATCGCTGTCCCTGGTCGGCAGCAGCGTCCAGAACTCGCTGACCTTTTTATTGCTGTTGGCAGCCGTGATCGGGGTGCGCAGCTTGCCCTCGACGCGCTTGCCGTCGATGATCGTGACCTGCGCGACGTTGTTGCGCTGGACCTCCGCATCGAAGGCGCTGTACTTCAGCTCCTGCAGCTCCTTCCGGTTGGGGCTGGCGAACTGAATGATCAGAACCGGGATGAGGAACATCAGCAGCCAGAAGGAGGCCGTGCGCGAGAATCGGCTGAACCTCGACGGCTGCTTGGTGTTCCGGTCTTTGTCGCTCATGACTCTTCAGGGCTACGGTCAATGCTATACTTGAATCTAGGTGTTACCCCGCACTCGTCACAGGGTTTAAAGGGAGGCTATGAAGGGCAGATTCCGGTAATTTTCGCTGTGGTCCAGGCCGTAGCCGACCAGGAACTCGCGGGGCGCGTCGAAGCCGACCCATTTCGGTTCCTTCACGAGATTTTCGGCCACATGCTTGTGCAGGAGCGCTACGATTTCGAGGCTCTTTGGCTCGCGCTTCTCGAGCATCGGGATCAGCCGGTTCATGGTATGCCCGCTGTCCACGATGTCCTCGACCAGCAGCACGTGCCGCCCCTTCAGGTTGGCTTCCGGATCGTAGAGCAGCCGGAGGTCGCCGCTGCTGACCGTGCCCGTGCCGTAGCTCGAGGCGACCAGGAAATCGACGTGCAGCGGGCGCGCGATCTGGCGGACGATGTCGGCCATGAAGATGAAGGAGCCCTTCAGCAGTCCGAGCAGCAGCAGGTCCTCGCCTTTTGGATACGACTCATCGATTTCGCGCCCCATCTCGGCGACGCGCCCGGCGATCTCCTCTTCGGAGTACGTCGTTTCGCGGACCTCGAGTCCGCCATTTCGAAAGCGCGCTTCAGCGGGATTCGGCATGCCTCACCGTAATGTTGAGCCCGGGTGCCCCATCGCCGGGCAGCGCGTCGACCGAGCGCGCGACTCCGACCACCCAGAACACCCGGCCACGAATATCCGACAGAACCGGGATGCGCGCGCGCTCCGAGGCCGCGATGCGGCGCTCCCCGAAAAGCTTCTTCAATTTCTTGCCGCCGTAGGGCAAGCGGATCCGGTCGCCGGCGCGCCATGCGCGGAACTCGAGACCGGCATCCAGCAGGGCCGCGTCGAACACCTCGTCACCGGCTCGGCTGCCACTCACGTGCCATGCGACGTCGTAGCGCCGGCCGCCGAGGTTCACCGCGCCCTCTCCGGCCGGGCCACTCACCGGCAGGATCGAGTCGGGTGCACCGGAGTCCGGCACGCGCACGATGCGAATACGATCGAAGGCGCGCTCGAGCGAGACACGACGCGCAAGCGCAACGCGCGCGCCACTGGCCGCGCGTTCACAGAACTCCACGAGTTGACGCGTTTGCATCCTGCCCGGCGTGATTCCGAAGCGACGCAGCAGATGGCGTACCACGCGCGCGCGAAGCTCGGGATGATATTCCAGCAGTACGGGCCTGGCAAGCTCGAGCGCGCGCTCGTCACGCGCGACGACGAGATCGTCTGCCAGCAGCGCGAGCACGCTGCGCCACGCGGTCTCGGTGCGCGCCGCGTGGCGTGCGAGCTTGCGGATGTTCTCGGAGGCGCGCGGCTGCACCTGCTCCAGCGCCGGCACGACGATTCTGCGGATCCGGTTGCGCGCATAGTTCAGTAGCTCGTTGCTCGGGTCCTCGCGGTAGGCAATGTCGTGCGCGGCCGCGTAAGCCAGCAGCTCCCGCATAGTGAAGCGCAGCAGCGGCCGCAAGAACCCGCCGCGACGAAGAGGGATTCCCGAGAGGCCACGCATGC
>JBQTJO010000100.1:0-5407 GCA_052387015.1 Gemmatimonadota bacterium | reverse complement strand
TCCACCGCGCCCGCGCCCGCGGCCGGATTCTCCATGAGTCCGTCGCCATCGCTGTCCGTCGCCGCCGACCAGCGGAACGCTTTCACCAGATTCGGCCACTGCTCGCGCAGGAACGCATCATCAGCCGAGGCCAGCCAGTACTCGTAGCACGCGAGAATCCAGAAAGGTGTCGTGTCGCCGTGGAACCAGGTGTACGGATACTCCGTGAACCACGGCAGTCGTTTGGCCGCGTGCGAGATCTCATGCGCGATCTTGCCATCCTCGCGCTGATACTTCGACAGAAACCCCAGCCCCTGCCGGACCAGCGCGAACTGGCCGAGCGCATTCATGGCCAGCGAGTTGATCGCCGCGTCACCGCCGAAGTACCAGCCGAAGCCCGGCCGGAAATTGCCGGGGCCCGCACGCCCGAAGCCGGCGACCAGACCGCAGCCCAGGTCGGGATTGCAGACCAGCTGCTGATCGAGATTGACCTTCGCCCATTCCAGCATCTGATTGATGCGCGCATCCGGCGTTTCGACGCTCAGCAGCTCGCTGCGCACGCCGCGGTAGTGCGCAACCTTCTCGTCGCGGTAGCCATCCGCGTTTGCCAGCAGGCGTGCGTAGACGGCGGCGACTGAATCGCGAGGCGCCGCGCCACCGGCAATCACGATCGGAATGAAGCCGTCGAGCGCACGAGCCGGGTCGAAACGAAGCACGAACTGAGATGGAGCGGTCGGCGCATCGTGCGCGGGGTGTGATGTACCCGACGTCGCAAAGGGAGAGCCGACGAAACCGTTGTACTGTCGCAGACCACCTTGCGAAAGCAGAAATCGTCGCTCTTCGCTCTGCCAGGTGATGTAGCCGCCACCGAAACCGCCCGGCCAGGCGAGCCCGAAATCCGCATGCATGCGCACGTGCACGTCGAGTGGCCGTGCGCTCTCCACAGCCAGCAGCATGATCGCGCCCGGCTCGTTCAGCGGGACAATCACGTGCTGCCTCACCGTGAACGTCGCGTGTGAGTATACGATGGTCAGACCTTCGGGCCGCGTGACCACCTGCTGCGCGACCGCGCTGCCTTCAATGGGCGCATCGTATTCGGGGATCTTGAATGCGAGCCGCAGGTCGCGCACCAGCTTGAGCGGCCACGTCCACACTTCGAACGCGCCGCTCTCGTCGCCGAGCACGGCCGCACGCCGCCCCTGATCGCCGAGGTACGTGCCCGCGCGCGCGCTGCCGCGTAGCGACAGCCCCGTATACTCGAAGGTGAAAGGCGGAATCACGCGCGCGCTGTCGGTTGCATTCTGCGCAAGCGCGTCGGACGAGAGCGTCAGCAGTGCGGTCAACAGAAGGATTTTGCGCATAGCGGCGTCGCAGCAACGTACCGCCACTCGTGCCGATTCCTCAAGGACTTCGGCACGATTGGTGCACTTTTCACGAGCACGGACACGAGCTCGAATCCCGTGTCAGGAGAGCTGTCGCATGACCGAACAGGACCAGGGACGTCGCCGGCGAGCTGATGATTTCATGCTTCATCCCGAGACCGGCGAAGCATTCTATCCTGGCGAGGAGCGCCGCCGCAGCGGCGGGACCGAACGCCGGCGCACGACCGGCCGTTCTTTTCTGAGACGCTTCCGCCAGCCGATTATCGGTCTCTCCATGGCGGGCGCGGCCGTCCCGCTCATCAATGCCGGCGCCGAGCCGGAGAAGCCGTTGGGCGCCGAGCCGACCGAGGCGGACAAGGCCCGGCAGGCGAGCGTGCTCGGCACCGACGCGGAGGACCAGGTCGCCGCGCGTATCGCGGCGGAGCGGACCGGCACCGAGCGCTCCTCGATGGTAGCCGAGGCCGTAGGCAAGTTCGACATCGATGAAGGGCTCGCGCAGGACATCTACGACATCGCGCAGGACGAAGGCATCGAGCCGAAGCTCGCGTATGGGCTCGTCAAGACGGAAAGCGCATTCAAGAACCGGGCGATCAGCCACGTCGGCGCGCGCGGTCTCACGCAGGTAATGCCGCGCACCGCCGCCTGGATGGTGCCCGGCACCAAGGCCGAGGACCTGTACGATCAGCAGACCAACCTGCGGCTCGGCTTCCGCTATCTCAACAAGATGATCGACAAGTACGAGGGCAACGTCAAAAATGCACTGCTCGCCTACAATCGCGGTCCCGGCACGGTGGATCGGGTGCTCGAGCGCGGCGGCGATCCCGACAACGGCTACGCGGACAAGGTGCTGGGTGGTTGGCGCCGATTGTAGACCGTAGTTTCAATCCATGAAACGTCTCCTCTTCGTCTTGATCTTCTGCGCCGCGCCCCCCAGCGCGGCGCAAACCATTGATACCATGGACCTGCGCGCGCGGACGCGTGTGCTCGCGTCCGACCTGCTCGAGGGTCGCGCTACCGGCACGCGCGGCGAGTGGCTCGCGGGACTCTATATCGCTTCCGAGCTGATGCGCATGGGCGCGCAGCCGGCCACTGGTGACGACTTCTTCCTGCCGATCCCGCTCAAGCGGGCCGTGATCGACGATGCCGCGACCACCATCACGTACAGCGGCACCACCTATCACAGCACGCGCGACTTCGTGTGGAACACGGGAGGCCGCGGTGCACTGCACGGTTTTGCGGGACCGCTGTTGTATGTCGGCAGAGTGGACAGCACCACCGCCCGGCGCGCGCGCGAGACGCGCGGTCGCGTCGTGGTCGTAAACGGCGCCATGGGCGCGGCCGCCGGCAGCTTCATCCCCGCGTTGATCGAAGCAGGCGCCGCCGGCGTCGTGCTGCTGATCGCGGATGTGCCGACTTTCGAGCTGTACGTGCGCAGCCGCGGGCCCGCCCGCTATTTCGTCGATGCGCCGGTCACCGATCCGATCTGGCAGGCGGATCTGCCGGTCGTCATCGCGGGCCCTACCCTCGTGCGCGCCATGGTGCGCAACACGGCACCCGCGCCGTTCACGTTGATGGGCGGTGAGTTGGCCGCCAGCTTCGAAGCCGAGCTCGAGGATGTGAGATCCGCGAACCTGGCCGGCGTCATCCGCGGATCGGGCCCGAAGCTCGCCTCGGAGTACGTCGCATACTCCGCGCATTACGATCACCTCGGCATCAGCACACCGAATGCGGGCGGCGATTCCATCTACAATGGGTTTTCGGACAATGCGGCGGGGGTCGCCATGCTGCTCGCGCTCGGCGACGTCTTCCACCGCGAGCGGCCGGCGCGCTCCATACTGCTGCTCTTCTTCACCGGCGAGGAGCGCGGTTTGCTCGGCTCTACTTATTACGCGGCGAAGCCGGCGATTCCGCTCGCGCAGATGCGCGCGCTGATCAACCTCGATGCCGGCGCGCCGCCCGCTCCCCCCGTCGATTGGCGTATTGCCGGCGGCACTGCATCACCGCTCGGCGAAATCGCGCGCCAGGCGCTCGCCGAACGCAACTGGCAGGCGCAGCTCGGCGCCGCTTCACCCAATTCGGATTACTGGCCGTTCCTCGCGCGCGGCGTGCCTGCAATTTTTTTGATTCCGGGGTCGACTTGGGAGAACCTAACGGCCGAGCAGCAAGAGCAATTGCAAGCGAGATGGAATCGTTATCACCAGGCCGGCGACGAGTGGAGTGCGGAGTTTCCGTTCAGTGGCCTGCAGCGTTACGCTGAGGCGGCCCTGGCCATCGGCAGGAAGGTCGCGCATACGAAAAAGCCCGGCAGCTAGTCGCGGCCGGGCTCGCTCTCAGCGCTCACACCTCTGTTATCGCATCATCGCTAATTGAGATGCGGACCAATGATCTCCGCGAACGACGTCCGCGCGCGATGCAGACGGCTCTTCACCGTCCCCAGATTCACACCCGTGATCTCCGCGATTTCCTCGTAGCTCTTGCCTTCCAGCTCACGCAGACGAAAGACCAGCTTGTGGTGCTCCGGCAGCTCCGCGACCGTCTGCTCCACCAGATCCTGCAGGAACCGCTTCCGGTACAGGTCGTCGGGACGATTGCCGAAATCCTCGAACTGGAGCGGACGATGCTCCGACTCCCAGTGCGTGGTCAGCTTCTGGAACAGCACCAGCGGACTGCGCGACCGATTGCGCAGATCGTTCTTCGACAGGTTCGAGCAGATCGTGTAGATCCACGTCGAGAACTTCTTCCCCTGGTCGAAGCGATGCAGATGGCGCGTCACGCGAATGAACGCCTCCTGCACCAGATCCTCCGCGCGGTCCCGGTCACCCGTCTTGCGCGCGATGAAATGCACGAGCCGATCGCGGTAGCGATCGTACAGCTCGGAGAAAGCTGTCGGATGCCCCTCCAGGTGCGCCGCTACCAGCTGTGCGTCCGTCAATTTATTGGCCATGGCGATCGGCATTGCCATGCGTCTCCTTCTTCGGAATGGCAGTTCGAATCCCCGGAATTCACTGAATTCGCCGGAAATTCACAAATCCAACCAATGCTGAAATCGTCTGTAAATATAAGCAGATGCAGCTACCATCTCAAGGTTTCCCGGCTGAAAATTTCCGTATTTTCAATGGCCGTTTGACCGCCCCAGCTCCAGCTGCACCCCCCAGTACCGCTCCCGCTCCAGGAAGAACTCGCCCAGCACGCTCGCGCCCGTCTGGAACACCGCCTCCAGCGCCACCCGTCCCGCCGGTCCGCGCCGCGCCACCCCCGCAACCGCGCCAAACCGGCTGTTCCCGTTCGCAATCGAGTGCCGCTGCCAGTCCACCCCCGCCACAACCCCCCAACCCGCCTCGTCTCCCCTACTCCGCTCCCTGCCTACTCCCCTCCTCAGCTCAGCTCCCAGCTGCACCCCCCACTTGTCTTGCTCAAAGCTGCTCGCGACCGTCAAAGTTCCCCCGCCGTACACACTCAGCGGGCCGACGGTACGCCGGACCAGCGCGTCGATCTCTTCGTGATCGAACTCCAGCCGCCGGATCATCGTGTTCTGGACCAGCTCGTCGCCGAGATGCGCGCTGCGATGCAGCAGCCGGACGCGCGCCTGCCAATCGCCGCGGGCATAGTTGATCGGCAGGGCGACCGTGTAATCGCTCGAAAGTTGGTCGTTGTCGCTGCGCTCGAGGCGGAAGCGGGAGATGAGGCCACCCTGGAGAGAGAAGACTACGGTGCCGAGGCGAAGCAGGGGGAAATTGGTGCCGAGCTGGACGACACCGTGCCGATCCCGGCTCGCGTCCTCTCCGGCCGGCAGACCCTGACCCTGGCGCGCGATCAGTTCGTCCGCGAACAGGCCGGAGCTGATGAGGGCGAGCCCGACCCGCGGCTCGCGCGCATCAGCCAGACCGCCGGGAACTACGGGGGCGGCCGGCAGCACCTGCTGCAGTGCCGCGAACACCAGGAGTGCGTGCATGCGCGCGAAGCTAATTGCAATATTACGGTCATGCGAATGCTAGTGTCCCGTCCCGGAAGTTCCTTGAGCATCGAGAGGGCCGCTGCGCCCGCAA
>JBQTJO010000099.1:0-10401 GCA_052387015.1 Gemmatimonadota bacterium | reverse complement strand
GCCTGCGGGAGATCGTGCTCGGCTAACGTTTGGCGGCCGGCCGGCATCATCCGTATAGTTTCAGCAAGCCCCCACATCATTCGGAGAAAGTATTATGAAACGTAAGATCGTGCTGGGCGTGGCATTGGCCATGACTCTGGCCGCAGCCTCGGCCTCACAGGCGCAGGAGGCACAGCCGGAGAAGAAGGATCACAAGGCGCACGCCGAGCACATGCAGCGCGCTTCCGGCGGCGGTCCGCTGGGCATGCTGCTCGAGGGCATCGAGCTGACGGCGGAACAGAGGCAGCAGATCCAGGCGGCGCGCGAGAAGCTGGGCGAGGGGCGGGCGCGCGGCGAGCATCGCGGTCAGACCGATGGCCCGGTGAGCCGCGAAGACCGTGAGAAGGCGCGCGCGGAGATGAAGCAGCACCACGAGCGCATGCTGACCGAGATTCGTGCGCTCCTGACGCCCGAGCAGCGCGAGGTCTTCGACAAGAACGTGGAGCAGGCGAGGGAGCTGATGAAGCAGCGCGAGCAACGAATGCAGAAGCGTCGCAACCAGGAAAAGAACTAGCTCGCTTCGATCAGGATTGCGGTGATGTTGTCGATGCCGCCGTGCAGATTGGCGGCATCGATGAGATCACCGCAAATCACTTCCAGCTGCTTTCGCTGCGCGATCAGCACGCGCAAATCCTCTTCGCTCACCATTCCGGTCAGGCCGTCCGAGCACAACAGATAGCGATCGCCGGGCATGACGGAAGCGCGGAACACGTCGACTTCGACGACCGGCTGCGTGCCGACGGCGCGCGTCAGCATGCTGGTGCGCGGGATGCTGTGATCGCGGGTGAGCTGCTCGAGCATGCCGTCTCGCATCCGGTAGAGGCGCGAATCGCCTACATGGCCGCAGACCAGCTCGGCTTCCTGCTCGAAGCGGACGGCGGTCAGGGTGGTGCCCATGCCGGCGCGGACGGGGTGTTCCTGGCTACTCTCCCAGACGGCGCGGTTGGCGGACTGGATGGCGGCTTCCAGCGATGCCGCCGCCATGGCCGTCAGCAGCGCTTCGATCGCAGTTCGGCTGGCGACATCGCCGGCTGCGTGTCCGCCCATGCCGTCCGCGACCGCGAACAGTCGCAGATCGGGCCTGACGACCAACGAATCTTCGTTGCGCGCGCGCCGCTTTCCGACGTCGCTCGCACCAAAGGCAGAGAGGTTCACGATTGGACGCTATCGCCGCAGTGGGCACCGCAGCAAGCCGGGCATGCCGCTTGCCCGACCGCGATACCGTGCATCGCAGAGTCCTCATTGTCCTGGTGATCGCGGGGGCCGCAGGCTGCCGGCAGAATCCGGAGGAGACCGCCGTATCGCAGCCGGCGCCGCCTCCAGCCGCCGCGCTCGCGCGGCAGAATCTGCCACTCGACCGCAGCCTGCAGGAGCTCGAGCGGGAGCTGTCGAAGGCGATCGGCGCGGGTATGGGCGAGGCGGCCGAGGCGCCCCTGCTGCGCGCGGAGGCGATCACCGATCGGCTGCTCGAGAGTGAAATGCCTTTCGAATGGCTGAAGACGAATGCGTACAGCCTGGATTCCTACATCCGTCAAATCCAGGCCCTCGCCGACCGCATCGTGGCGCAGATGCGCAGCGGTCTCGATCCGGTCACCATCGACGCGGAAGTCCGTGCGCTGCGCCACAAGGTGATCGCCGTCCGGCGGGCATTGGCTCGAGGGGGCGGCGATGCGCCGCCCTCGCTCGATTCGCTGCTCGCGGGCCATCCCGCGGACTCGATCATCAGCGCGGACGAGGCCGGCGAATAGGAACCTGCCGGGTGCCGCAGGTGTTAGAGGTGCGGCAAAGCGTCGAGGGCAGAAACTTTGCATCCGTGTATGGAGAGCAGCGCGGCAGCTCGGCGTTCAAGGAATACGGGATAGATTTTTGGACACTCCGATCGTTAGAACGGCACTGGATAGTCGCAAGAAGCGGCGTCGCAAGTCCGATAGCTTCGAGGATTTCGCCGGAGGCGCGGAAGAGCGGAGCGCGCTCGATCAGTATCTGAAGGAAGTGAGCCGGCACAAGCTGCTCACTGCCGCAGATGAAGTCGAGCTGGGGCACCGTGCGCTGGCCGGTGACGAAGACGCGGTCGGCCAGCTGGTGCGTTCGAACCTGCGATTCGTCATCAGTGTTGCGAAGAAGTACCAGAATCGCGGCGTGTCGCTCACCGATCTGATCCAGGAAGGCAACGTCGGCCTGGTCACGGCCGCGCGGAAGTTCGATCCGGAGCAGGGTGTAAAGTTCATCTCGTACGCGGTGTGGTGGATCCGTCAGGCGATTCTTTCATCGCTTGCGAACCAGGGCCGCGCGGTGCGCGTGCCGCTCAATCGCGCCAGTGATCTCGCCCGCATTTTCCGGGAACGCGAGCGGCTGAAGCAGGAGCTGCGGCGCGATCCGAGCACGGAAGAGCTCGCGGTGGCCGCGAAGCTGACGCCGGAAATCGTGGAATCGCTGCAGACGCTGAACGCGGCCGAGATCCGGCTGGATGCGCCGATCGGTGACAGCGATGACAGTCAGCTGGTGGAGCGCTTCATCGTGGAGGAAGCGTTCGAGCCCGAGCTGGCGGTCGAGGAGCGTCTGCTGGCCGAGCAGATCGAGCGCGCGCTGGACACGCTGACGCCGCGCGATGCGCGCGTGCTGCGGCTGTATTTCGGGCTGGAGGGCGGGCGCGAGCACACCCTCGAGGAGATCGGCAACATGCTGGGCGTGACCCGCGAGCGTGTCCGTCAGCTGCGCGATCGCGCACTGAAGCGGCTGCGCGAAGGCGATCTCGGGGATGCGCTCGAAAGCTTCGCAGCGTAAGCCGTCCGACTTCAACGGCATCGTCCTCTGGGCGGCCGGCGGAGTCTACAGAGTACTACTCGACACGAATCAGCAGGTTGATGCCGCGCTACGCGGTCGTCTGAAGCTCGAACAGAGAACAGGCGACCGCGTTGTTGCAGGTGACCGCGTCCGAGTCGAGCTGCACGACGACCGCAGCTACGCGATCGAGGCGGTTGCCGAGCGCAAGAGCGAGCTGGCCCGGCGCGCGCCTGGGCGGGGCGAGCATCAGCGCGCCAAGATCGTGGTTGCGAACGTCGATCAGGTTGTCATCATGGTTGCCGCCGCGCGTCCCGCGCCCAGGCTGCGCATGATCGATCGTTTTCTGGTGCTCGCCGAAGCCAACGATTTACCATCCCTGCTCGTCGTCAACAAAGTGGATCTCACAGATGAAGGTGGCGCCGGCGCGCTGTTTCGCGACTATGCCGCCGCCGGTTACGAGGTCCTGCTCACCAGCGCCAAAGAGAAGGTCGGCATTGCTGAGCTGAGCGCGCGCGTGTGCGGGCGCGAAAGCGTGATCGCCGGCCCATCGGGTGTCGGCAAGTCCAGCATCCTGAATCTGCTGCAACCCGGCATCGCGCTGCGGACCGCGGAGATCTCGGCTGCGGTCGTAAAGGGGCGACACACGACGGTCGCCGCCCAGCTGATTCCCCTCGGGTGCGGCGGATACGTCGTCGATACACCCGGTATCCGCGAAGTCGGATTATTCGAGATCAATCCCGAGAGCCTGGACGTATGCTTTCCGGAGCTCCGCCCGCTGCTTGGAGACTGTCGTTTTACCATGTGCACGCATACACACGAGCCGGGTTGCGCCATCCTTGATGCTGTGGAATCCGGG
This sequence comes from Gemmatimonadota bacterium, assembly GCA_052387015.1. GTDB lineage: Bacteria > Gemmatimonadota > Gemmatimonadetes > Longimicrobiales > RSA9 > CBJLQC01. Next base: position 6,722 of record JBQTJO010000099.1, on the reverse strand, counting down.
GTATTGTCACGAGCGCGTTACGAATCCTACCGCGATTTGTATTTGGAAGCGCGATCCTGACCTGCCCGAGGCCCTACCCACTCGCTTGCGTGCGAAGCTCCGTCGCTGGCGAAAGATCGCAGAAGTAGAAGTTGCCGCGTCCGACGATCTCGCCGCGTTCGAAGGCTACGTTCCCGTCGAAAATCGGACCGTCGTAGACGAATGTGTGGAACTCGCCGCGCTCCCCGCACGGATCACACGAGCCGGGCAAATCGCGCAGCAGCTGCTCGTCATATTCTCGGCTGCAGAACTCGGCTGGAAGCTGCACGGAATCCACGCAGACCAGCACGGCCCTGAAGCCGGCAGCGATGAAGCCACGCGCCAGCTCGCCCGAATCGCGGGACCAAAGAGGAAAATGGCATGTCATCCCCGACTGGTTCAGCAGTCTCTCACGATATGCGCGGACATCGCGCAGAAAGATGTCGCCGAAAACCAGGTCGCCGATACCGGCCTCTGCAAAGGACCGCAATTGCGCGCTAAACGCGGCTTCGTACTCTGCATTTGTGCAAACAGGCGGAATCGAGACGGTCAGCAGTGGCAGATTCAGCGCTGCGCATTGGCGGCGCAGCAGCGCTGCACGGACTCCGTGCATGCTGATCCGATCATATTGCGCGGTCGTCGCTGTGAGTAGGGCAGCCACCTCGAGCTCGTCAGCGCGCAGAAGGTCGTGCAGCGCCATTGCGCTGTCTTTGCCACCGCTCCAGCTGACTACGACACGCTTTCTCATCGGAGTGCCCGATAGCCGAACTGTTCGTGGCCGAAATCGAAAATCCCGGGATGGACAATCTCGGCCAGCAGCTCGAGCGATTCTACCAGCCGCGGACCCGGGCGATTGAAGTAGGCATTACCGTCCGCCACGTAGACGCGTCCTTTGCCAACTGCCCGCAACTCCGTCCATTGCTCGTGCCGCTGAAGCGCCGGAACCGCTTCCAGCGTGCGCTCGATATCGAAGCCGCACGGAGCGATGACAATGATGTCCGGGTCTGCTCGCAGCAGATCAGCGAACGTGATCCACCCCGAATGCTCACCCGCGCGTCCCAGCACATCCTGCGCGTTGATCAGCTCGACCAGCTCAGGCACCCAGTTGCCACCGGCCATAAGTGGCTCGATCCATTCGATGTAGGCGACGCGCGGTCGAACGGTCACTGACGCGGCGCGCCGGCGCATCTGCTCGATGCGATCCGCCAGCGCCTGTACCAGGCTCTCGCCGCGCGCGTGTGCGGCCAGCGCGTCGGCTACTTCAACGAAGCCGGCGAACACAGCGCGAAGCGAATTCGGCTTGAGCGACACGACCCGCACGTGCGGTCCGAGCCAGTCACAGACAGCATCCTCGAGGTCCCTCGTGCTGACCGCGCATACTTCACAGTGGTCCTGCGTAATGATGACCGTGGGATCGAGCTCGCGCAGCCGATCCGCATCGACTTTGTATACCGATAGTCCGGCCTGCAGAATGTTTCGCACCTGACGATCGATTTCCAGGCTCGAAACATCCGTGCGCAGCTTCGCCTCGGTGACTCTCGGCAAATGCACGACGCTGGGCGGATAGTCGCACTCGTGCGAGCGGCCGACCAACAGGTCCGCGAAGCCCAAGGCGCAGACGATCTCCGTGCTGCTCGCAATCAGTGACACGACGCGCGGCTTAGACACCACGTGCGTACCCGGGATGAAAGAGCCGGTAGAGTTCATGCGCCATCACCTGCGTTCAGCGCACTAGCGGAGGTACGTACCGGTTCATTGTGCCGCAGTATTGTGCCGCTTCTTGGTGCCGGTTTATTGTGCCGAAGTATTGTGCCGTAGTCAGTGTGCTGAAGCCGGCACAAAACTGCACAAGGCAGTCGCATTGTCAAAACGCGAGGGTGGCGCCGAGCAAAACCACGCGCCCGCGGGCAGGGAAGTTCAATACCTCCTGGTAATCCTCATTCAGGGCGTTTTCGATTTTCAGCGATACCGACACCGAACGCAGCAGTGGCCGCTGCGCGGAAACATCCACGCGCGTGTAGGCCGGCAGTGTCACTCGATTTGCCGGAAATGATGAAAAGTCGAGGTCTGCTCGCTCACCGGCGTAATGCACCGAGACGCCGAGCGTATTTTGCCCCAGGTCCGCCCTGACTCCGGCCGACGCAGAGTGGCGCGGCCGCCGCAGCAGCTGCTCACCTTTCTGGAAAGACGCATCGTTGCCAGCGCCCTCATCAGTCACTTCCGTGTCGAGCAGCGTGTAGCTGCCGGTCGCGGCGATGCGGCCGGAGTGAACGGCCGCGGAAAGTTCAAGCCCCGAGGCGCGTGCACCTGCAACGTTCATGTAATTCGGAGCGTTGGGATCAGCGGTAACCGCGACATACTGAATCAGATTCGTGAACTTCTGATCGAAGTACGACGACGTGAGCGTGACGCGTCCAACGGTCACATCCAGAGCGCCTTCGAGACTGCGGCTGCGTTCCGGTTCCAGCTCCGGGTTTCCGCGCACGAACCCCTGCGCGAATTGCTCGAAAAATCTCGGCTCTTTGAATCCGGTCCCCGCGGACGCGCGCAGGCGGACCGACGAACTGACGCGCGCGGCAATGCCGCCGCGATAGGTCGCGACATTTCCAAACTTCTGGTTGTCTTCGCCGCGTGCGCCAAGCTGCACCGAAACACGTGAAAAGTCTGCGAGCAACTGGGCGTATGCTGCGCGATTGCTCCGCTGGTCGGTCGTTTCGGGCGAAGCTCCGAACGGACTCGAATATGAGCCGCGGCTCGCTTGCCATTCGAACTCCGAGCCGACCGTGAGCGTCGAAAGCTCGTTCAGCCGATAGTTCAGACGTAAATCCACATTCTGCCGGCTGAATCGCTGCGCACTGTTGAAGCTGAAGAAGCCCAGCGTATCCGCTGCATCATCCGGCTGATCGTCGGTCGTGTCCTGGTTCTGGCTGTGCGTGACGCGGGCGTCCAGATCGAGCTTCGGCGAGAAGCGGCGGCTCGCGCTCAAGGCGACCGCAAGTATGGACGCATCCTGATACTGGTTGCTATCGGCGAGCTGCCCTGAACCGTCCGTGGGAAAATGGAACCGGTTCAGCGCATAGCGCGCCGACGCGTCGAACTGCGTCCGGTCCACGGCGAGCGAAGCGCTGCCCGTGACGCTCGTGCTGCGATGATCATTGTTGAACGCATACGCACCTTCAGTATCGAAATGCGAGAGCCCGAGCGAATACGCCGCCGTGCCCGTACTGCCGGAGAGCTCGCCGCGCAAGCTAATATTGTCGAAGGTACCGGCAGCCTGCGCGCCTACTTTGTTGCCGCGACCCGCGGCAATCGAAAGCTGGCCGCTCGGCTTGCCGCGGCGCTGCTTCGTAAATAGCTGCACCACCCCAGCCACGGCATCGGAACCATAAAGCACGCTGGCCGGACCTTTAACGACCTCAATGCGCTCGATGTCCTCAATGCTGAGGCCGCTCCAATTGAACTGCTCACCCGGGCTGTTGATCTGGACGCCGTCGATCAGCACCTGCACGTAGTCGCTTTCGCCACCGCGCAGAAAGAGCGAAGTGCCTGCGCCGTAGGAGCCGGTTTGCACGACCATCGCGCCGCTGACGGTGCGCAGCGCCTCGTCGACCGTGCGAACGCCGGCGCGACGCAGCTCATCCCCGCTAATGACGGTGATGGCGGTTGTAACCCTGCTGAGCGGGGTGGCCACACGGGTAGCAGTAACGACTACGGGCTCGAGCCGAATCGTGTCGGGCGTCTGTTGCGCGGCCGCTAAAGAAGCCGACAGCAATAGCAGTACGAATGCGAGTCTTGTCTTCATAGAAACCTTTATGAGGTGCGAGAAAGCGGCGCGAGCTGCGGCGCGCCGACGAGGTCATAGATGAGAAGCGGCCACCGATAGACGCGCTCGAGCACGTCCTGGCGCATGACTTTGGATGGCGCGCCGACTTCGGCCACGCGGCCGCCATCCAACAGCAGCAGCGTGTCCGCATAGCGGGCGGCCAAGTTCACATTGTGGGTAGCGACTACGACGGTCCAGCCGTCGTCGCGCGTGAGCGAGCGCAGCAGCTCGAACACCGCCATCTCGTGTGCGATGTCCAGCGCCGTACTGGGCTCGTCGAGCACGAGCGTGCTGGGTGTTTGCGCGAGCGCCCGCGCGATGCGTGCGCGCTGGCGCTCGCCGCCGGAAAGCGTGTCCATGGCGCGCTCGCGAAGCGCTGTGACAGCGCAGCGCTCCATGGCGCGCTCGATCGCGCTGCGATCCGCTGCGCGCTCGCCACGCAGAGCGCCCAGATGCGGGTAGCGTCCCATGGCGACCAGCTCGCGCACGGTTACCGGGAATGGCATCTCCTCGATTTGCGAGACCGCAGCCACGCTGCGCGCGAGCTCTGCACGAGGCCACTCGGCAATGCGGCGGCCTGCGTAAAAAACCTCGCCACGGTCAGGCGAGATCGCACCGAGCAGCGCGCGCACGAGTGTCGACTTACCGGAGCCGTTCGGACCAATAAGCGCGAACAGGGTGCCGGGTTCGACGGTGGCGCTCACGGCCTCGAGCGCAGAGACGCGTCCCCGCGAGTAGGTGACCGAAAGCGCGCGCGCCACGAAGCTCATGCCGCTCTCCGCACGAGCAGTATGATAAACAGGGGCACGCCGACCAGCGCGGTGATCACGCCGACCGGCAGCTCGGCTGGCGCGGCGATGGTGCGCGCAACCGTGTCCGACAGCACCAGGAAAGTCGCGCCCGCGAAGAGACTGGCGGGCAGCAGAATGCGGTAGTCGTTGCCCCAGACGAGCCGGACGGCGTGCGGGATGACAAGGCCGACGAAACCGATCGCGCCGCAGGCGGCGACGCTCGCGCCGACCAGCACGGATGCAACGAAGTACGCGCTGCGTGTGACGGTCTCGACGCTCACACCCAAATACAGCGCGGTCTCTTCGCCCGCCATCATCAGGTTCAGTGGGCGCGCGAGCGCGTAAAGCAGGGCGCACGCGGGTAGCGCGTATACGGCAAGGAGACCCACGGAACGCCAGCTCGCGGCCGCCAGGCTGCCCATCATCCAGAAAATCGCGGATCGAAACGTCTCGACGTCCAGCAGGGTAAGCAGGAGCAGAATGACGGCTTGAAAGAACGCGCTGATGATCACACCGGCGAGCAGCAGCACACGCGCATCCAGGCGCTGCACCGCGCGTATCGCGATCGCAAAAACAACCGCGATCGCGCCGCCCGCGCCGGCCAGGGCGGCGACCGGCACCAGGGCCGGCGAATCAGTAAACACGGTCGCGCTGACGGCGCCGAGAGCGGCACCGCTGGAAACGCCCAGCACATACGGGTCGGCGAGCGGGTTGCGCAGCATGGCCTGGAATACTGCGCCGCTGAGTGCGAGACCGCCGCCCGCAAGGGCCGCCAGCAGTGCGCGCGGCAGACGCAGTTCCAATACGATGCTGTGTTCGATAACGCTGCCGCGTCCCAGGACCGCGGCCACGACGCGCGCCACCGGCAGGTCGGCCGCGCCGACTGCCAGGCTGAATACAATAGCCGCGAGCGCAGTCAGCGCACTGAGCAAGGCCGCGACAGGCGGCGTGCGCGCAAGCATCATCGCGATTCATGGAAGAACTGCGCGAGCTCGCGCGCGGCGCGCGGCATGAGCGGACCCGAGCGATTGAAGTAGCCGGGCGAAACGCGCAGGACGCGGCCCGCCCGCACCGCTCGCAGATCGCGCCAGCCCGGCGACATGCCGAGCGATCGCTGAGCGTCGTCCGTCGTTTCGCGCGCAAGAACGACGACGTCCGGGTCGCGCTGGATGAGCTCCTCGAGACTGACTTCCAGGTAAAGCCGCCGCCCGTCCGCGAAAACGTTCTCGCCGCCCGCCACTCGAATAAGCTCATCGATGAAGGTGCCCGGCCCGGCGATCGTCGGAGGCTTCAGCCAGATCACGTAGGCAACCCGAACCCGCTCGCGGCCGCGCACCGACACCCGGACCGAATCGAGCGCGCCGGTAATCGCGCGTGCGAGCGAGTCGGCCGACCGTTCGGCATTTAGCAGCACACCCAGATTGCGAATCATGGTGAGAGTGTTCGCGATGGTGTCGGTGCGCGCGGCATAAACCGGAATCCCAACCGCTTCCAGCTTACTGACCAGCGATCGCGCTGGGTTATCGGGCCATGAGACGACGAGATCGGGCTTCTGAGCGGCGAGCCACTCCACACTCGGCGTGAGTCCGCCACCGATGGACGGGAGGTGCTGGACGCGAGCGTCCGTGTCGTAATCCGTGCGCGCGATCAGGCGATCGGCGTGACCCATCGCGATCACCAGATCGGTCACCGTGGGCATCAGCGACACGATGCGGACAGCCGGACGGGGCAGCCCTAGAGTACGTCCGGCATCATCGCGAACGACCAGGCCGGCATTCGGAACTGGTTGTCCAGTGCGTTCGCAGCCCGCGCTGAGAACGCACGCAGCAACCACAAATGTCAGGGTGCGCAAAAACCCGTCCTTCCAATACAGGAAGGGCGGGTGACAAATGACAGCGCCGGTCGCGCTGCGTTCGATCCCCACCTCTCCCTGCGAGAGGTGTTCTTCGGGAACGAACGGAGCCGGTCTCCTGGCTTCGAGGCAGAACCGCTCGCCTTCCCAGATCATCAGTGATCCAGTGGCGGTTGAGCGGACTACACGGCTCGCAATGCGAGCCGGCCTCTTACAGTGGCGGGGCCGCGCCGGTCTT
>JBQTJO010000098.1:0-7003 GCA_052387015.1 Gemmatimonadota bacterium | reverse complement strand
GATAACGCATCGACTGCTTTGCGGCATCCTGGCGGCCGCGTTGGCCGGCAACGCGTCCGAGGCGCGCGCGCAGGCGACGCGCGCGGACTCGCTGCGGCCGGCCGATTCCACCGTGCTGACCCTTGCGCCGCTCGAAGTCAGGGCATCGATCCGTCCCTTCGTGAGCGGGCCGGGAGTTCGCTCGGGTGTCCCCGCGAGGCTGGTGACGTTCGGCGTGCGCGAGCTGCGAGCCTGGCGGCCTCGGCTGGTGAGCGATGCGCTGCACGATCGTGGTAGTGCGAGTCTTTACGACGACCTCGGCAGCCCGCTCAAGCAGTCGCTCGTGATGCGCGGCTTTTCGGCAAGTCCGGTGGTCGGACTACCGCAAGGCGTGACGGTGCTGGTGGACGGCATTGCGATGAACGAGCCCGGCGCCGGCGAAGTCAATTTCGAGCTGCTCCCCTTCGAATTCGCGGAGCACATCGAGGTGCTGAGCGGCACCGCATCCATTCTCGGCCCGAACTCACTGGGCGGCGCAATCAACCTGATCACACGGACGGGAACGGGAACGGGATCGGGATCGGCAACGGCATCGATCGAAATGCGAGCCGGCTCGTTCGGAGAGCGAGGCGGCAGCATCAGCACGGCTGGTGAGGCCGGCGGCTACGAGTATTTCGCGGGCGGCGGCTACGAGCGCGCGAACGGCTGGCGCGCGGCCATGCGGGATACACGCGCACATTTCCTGGTGTCTGCCGGACGCTCCGGCGCGCAGCATGGCGTGCGGGTGTTCGCATTCGGCGGCCGGTCCGACGCGCAGACAGCCGGATCGCTGCCCATGAGCGTGTATCGCATCCAGCCGGACTCCAATCTGACAGCCGGCGACTTCGAGCTGCTCCGGCAGCTGAGTGTCGGCGCTTCCGGCTACGCGCCGCTCTTCGGCGGCAGTGCCTCGGCCCGCCTGTATGTGCGCGCGGGTGATGCGGAGCGCTTCAACGCGAATCAGGAAGCGGATCCGGACGTGCGCAGCTTCGCCGGCAGCCGAAGCGCCGGCGCGGCCGCCGACTGGAGCGTTACGCGCGCGATCGCGCCAGGTTCTATCAGCTTGCGCGTCGGCACCGGCGGTCTGCTGAATCGCAGCTCGATCGCGCTGTATGCCGAACGCATCGATGCCGGATTGACGACCGACGTGCACAGCCCGATCCGCCGGCTCAACGCATACGGCCTCGCAAGCCTGGATCTCGGCGCGTTCACAGCGAGTGCCGGGCTGCGTTACGACGCGGTGCGCGTCCCGTTTCGCAATCGCCTGAATCCCGCGCGCGACACGACCAGCACCTTCGACCAACTGAGTCCGCGCATCGGTTTGAGCGTGCGCGTGACGAGCGCGAGCTCCGCGTACGCGTCGTTCGGGCGCAGCTTCCGCCCGCCGGCACTGATCGAGATCGCGTGCGCGGATCCCAACGAGCCGTGCCCGCTGCCGTTTGCGCTGGGCGACGATCCGCCGATCGATCCGGTGCGCGTCGCCACGTACGAGATCGGTTACAACTGGCAGCGCGACGGCTTGGTGGCGCAGCTTTCCGCATACCGCTCGAATGTGCGCGCTGACATCTTTCTCTTTCCGTACGAAGGCGAAGACGAGCCGGCCGGCTCCACGATCGACGGGTATTTCGATAACGTGCCGCGCACGCGGCGCGTGGGCCTGGAAGCGTACGGCAGCTGGACGAGTGCGGCGCGACATCGCGCATTCCTGAGTTACGCCTGGACGCGCGCCACGTTCGAATCTGCCGGACTCGAGATCTTCAGCGTGCGCGAAATCACGGGCGCCGAAAACGAGGTGGAGAAGGGCAGCCGTTTCCCGCTGGTGCCGGATCACACGTTCGCGGCCGGCGCGGCTGTGGTGATTCGCAATGGCATCGAGACGGGCGTGCGCATAACCGTCGTCGGTGAGCGCTATCTGAGAGGCGACGAGGCGAACCACGAGCCGCCCCTTCCCGCCTACGCGACGGCGGACCTCCGGCTCGGGCTGCTTTACCGCGGCTGGACGCTGGACGCCGTGCTGCGCAACGTGACCAATGCGCGCTACCTCGCGTTCGGAACCTTCAACATCAACCAGGGGCCCGGCGTGCTGGAACGCTTCGTCACGCCGGGGCGTCCGCGCGGCTTCGAGGCCGCCATCCATCGGAGCTTCTGAACTTCAGCGGACGACGACGGTCGTCCGCATGCCGAGCTCTTCGTGCTTGCCGTGCGTGTCTTCGACCGGGCAGTACAGCTCGTAGGTTCCCGGCTGCAGATTCACTTCCAGCGTCGCCGTCTGTCCCGGCTGGATGTGATCCGTCTCTTCTTCGATGCCGCCACCCTCGACTTCGAGCGCGTGCTCGTACTGACCTTCGTTCATGACGTGAAAGAGAATTCTGCCCGCGTCCAGTGTGTCGCGCGCCGGATTCACCGACCACTCGCGCAGCACGACGTGGATCGTGTCCGCGGCGGCGGCAGTGTCGCCGGTTACGGCAGGCGGCACCACCTCGGGATGAATGGCGGCGGTGTCGGACAGGGTGTCCGCGGTTTCCTGGCGCTCGCAGCCGCTGAACAGCACCAGCAGTGACAGTGACAGGAGTGTCGTCGATCTCGTTTGCATGCGCGCTCCTTCCTCGAGGGTCATAGGCGTAAAATCTGCGGGCAATTTCCGTGCTCTGGTTCGATACTTGCGGCCAAGGCCGCACTCCATGTCTCACATCGACTTTCACCGATTCACGGGAGTGCTGCTGCTGGTGGCGGCCTGTGCCGAGCAGCCGCCAGGGCGCGCTCCGGCAACGGTGGAGACGGCGGGGCGCGTGCCAACCGACGCGCGCGACTGGCCGGACGACGGACAGTGGACCATGCCCGCGAAGGATTACGCCAACACGCGCTACAGCGCGCTGGCCGAGATCACGCCGGACAACGTGCGTGGTCTGCGTCCGGTGTGGTCGTTCGCAACCGGCGTGCTGCGCGGACACGAGGGGCAGCCGCTCGTCGTCGACAACACGATGTATGTGGTCACGCCGCTGCCGCACATTGTTTACGCGTTCGATCTGACGCGCGCAGGGTATCCGCTGAAATGGAAATACCGGCCTGATACCAATCCGGCCGCGGAGGGTGTCGCGTGTTGCGACGTCGTGAATCGCGGGCTCGCGTATGCGGACGGAAAGCTCTTCTACAACCTGCTCGATGCGCACACGGTCGCGCTGGACGCCCGCACCGGACGCGAGCTGTGGAAGACGCGCACCGGCAATATCGACATCGGCGAGACGACCACGATGGCGCCGATCGTGGTCAAGGACAAAGTCATTGTCGGCAATTCCGGCGGCGAATTCGCGGTGCGCGGCTGGCTCTCGGCGCTGGATACCGAGAGCGGCGAGATTCTCTGGCGCGCGTACAGTACGGGCCCCGACCGCGACGTGCTGATCGAACAGGAGACGTTCCGGCCGTTCTATCCCAAGGACCAGGGCATCGATCTCGGCGTGACCACCTGGCCGGCCGAGCAGTGGAAGATCGGCGGCGGCACTGCGTGGCTATGGATCTCCTACGATCCGCAACTCGACCTGCTGTATTACGGCACGGGCAATCCGAGTCCGTTCAATCCCGAGCAGCGGCCGGGTGACAACAAATGGACGACATCCATCCTCGCGCGCGACCCGGACGACGGCGCGCTGCGCTGGGCGTATCAGCAGACGCCGCACGACAACTGGGATTTCGACGGCACCAACGAAAACATCCTGGTGAATCTGCCGTTCCCGGATGCTACGCGCCGCGTGCTTGTGCACTTCGATCGCAACGGGTTTGCCTATACAATGGATCGCGCGACGGGCGAAGTGCTGGTTGCGGAACCGTACGTCTACACCAACATCGCGACCGACGTGAACCTTCGCACCGGCGCGATCAACTACGTCGCGAGCAAGCAGACGTCCGGACCGGACTGGACGTACAACTTCTGTCCCAGTCACTACGGCGGCAAGGACCAGCAGCCCGCGGCCTATTCGCCGCGCACGCGCCTGTTCTACGTACCGACCAACAACATGTGCGAGGACTGGAAGACCTTCGAGGTCAGCTATATCGCCGGCACGCCCTACTACGGCATGAGCGGCGTCCTGCATCCGGGGCCCGGCGGGCAGCTCGGCGAATTCATCGCGTGGGACGCAGTGCGCGGCGCGCGCGTGTGGAGCATACCGGAGCCGTATCCGGTGTGGGGCGGCGCGCTGGCCACCGGAGGCGATGTGGTGTTCTACGGCACACTCGATGGCTGGTTCAAGGCCGTCGACGCGCGTGACGGCTCAATGCTGTGGAAGTACAAGGTCGGCTCGGGCGTGGTCGGCAATCCGATCACGTACCGCGGGCCCGATGGCAAGCAGTACATCGCGATCCTCGCGGGTGTCGGCGGTGTCTGGTTCAACGACGTCGCGCACAGCGACCAGCCGCATGATCTGCCGCTGCCGAACGAAATCGTGAAGGAGCTGGCGCGGCACACGAGCTGGGGAGGCATGGTGTGGGTGTTCTCGCTCTGATGCTCGCGCTCGCGCTCGCGGCCTGTGGCGCCGAGGAGCAGCCTCGCTCCGGACGGCAGCAGCGCATTCAACCGGCCACGAGTCCATTGCGGGCGCCGCACCCGGCATACATACAAGTGGGCGGCCAGCCGGCACATTTCGACACGATTCGCAATCCGTTCGAAGGTGATGAGCGGGCGCTGGCGGAAGGCGAGCGTCTGTATCAGCAATACAACTGCATCAGCTGCCATGGCGGCGAGGGCGCGGGCGGGATCGGTCCCACACTCAATGATGCCGCGTTCAAATACGGCGGCTCGCCCGCCGAGATCTTCCAGTCGATCTACGAGGGCCGGCCCAACGGCATGCCGGTCTGGGGTGAGCGCATCCCGGACGAACAGATTTGGAAGCTCGTTGCGTACGTTCGGTCGCTGCGCCTGGCGGATTATCGAACGGTCAGCTGGCCGGGCGTGCCCGCGGAGGCCGGGCGTACCACGCCGGCTCGCTAATGATGCGACGCGCGTCGTTCCTGACCGCCGCGGTGCTGCTGACGGCCTGCACCGCAGCGCCGCAGCCCGAGCGCGTTGTGCGCTTCTGCGCCGACCCGAACAATCTGCCGTTTTCCGATCGTCAGGAAGGCGGCTTCGAGAACGCGATCGCGCGCATCATTGCGGACGAGCTGAACGCGCGCATCGAGTATACGTGGTGGCCGCAGCGCCGCGGCTTCGTGCGCAACACGCTGCGAGCCGGCACCTGCGACATCATTGCCGGCGTACCGTACGCGTACGAGCTGGTGCTGACCACGCGCCCGTATTATCGCTCGAGCTACGTGTTCGTGACGCGTACCGATGGGCCGGTGGTGCGCTCGCTGAACGAGCCACGGCTGCAGTCGCTGCGCATCGGCGTGCAGGTGATCGGCGACGATTACATCAACACGCCGCCGGTGCACGCTTTGACGCGGCGCGGCGTGATCGGCAATCTGCGGCCGTATCGCGTGCAGGGCGACTACGGGCGGGTCTTGTCACAGGCCGACGTCGTGCGCGCAGTCGCCGCGGGTGAGGTGGATGTCGCGATCGTGTGGGGCCCGCTCGCCGGCTACAGCATCGCGCGGCTGGGGCTGCCGCTCCGGCTGGCACCGGTCCAGCCGAATATCGACATTCCTTTCCTGCCGATGACGTTCGACATCGCGATGGGCGTGCGGCGCGGCGACACCGCGTTGCGCGACAGTCTGGACGCCGTGCTGGCCCGGCGCGAGCGCGAGATTCGCGCGCTTCTCGGCAAATACGGGGTGCCGGTGCTATGAGGCTGCAGTCGGTGCTCGACCCGAATGGTCCCGCTGCTGCCGCCATCGCCTCTCTGACCTGGATCATGATCAGCGCGTCGGGCGTGATCTCCGCTATCGTGATCGCCGGCCTCGCCCGCGCCGCGTTCCGCTCCCGCAATGCAGAGCCCCCGAGCGAGGAGACCGCACTTCGGTGGGTCGTGCTCGGAGGCGCCGCGATTCCCGGCCTGATCGTGACCGCGCTGTTCGTCTACGCCGTCGCGCTGTTGGGTGCGCTCGCGCCGAGTCGGCACGACCCGCGTCTCACGATCGAGATCGTGGGCAAACAGTGGTGGTGGCAGGTGCGCTACCTCGATGCTCAGCCCGCTCTGATCGCAATCTCCGCGAACGAGGTCCACATCCCGGTGGGCGAGCCCGTTCACATCCTGCTCGAATCGACGGATGTGATCCACAGCTTCTGGGTGCCCGAACTGCAAGGCAAGACCGACCTGATTCCCGGCCGAACCAACGTGCTCTGGCTGCAGGCGGATGAGCCCGGCGTATTTCGCGCCCAATGCGCCGAGTTCTGCGGGCTGCAGCACGCGCACATGGCTTTGTTCGTGATCGCGCACCCGAAGGATGAGTTCGCGCGCTGGCTGGCCAACGAGCGCCGTCCGGCGCGCCTGAGCGCCGCGACCGCCGCGGGGCACGACGCCTTCATGCACCACGGCTGTTCCGTCTGCCACACGATTCGCGGAACCCGGGCGCGCGGCACGCTGGGCCCGGACCTCACGCATCTCGCCGGCCGGCGCAGCCTAGGCGCGGGCACGCTGCCCAACACACGGGGGCACCTGGCCGGCTGGATCGGCAACCCACAGGTCATCAAACCGGGCAATCAGATGCCGCGCGTGCCGCTCGAGCCGCAACAGCTGACGGCGCTGCTCGACTTTCTTCAAGCGCTGCACTGATGTCTACCGATGTCTCGATCTTCGACCCGCCGCCGGACCTGCGGCAGGAGGACGTCGAGCGATTCAAGCGGACGTGGAGCGCGCCGCGCGGCTTCTTCGGCATACTGCGCACGATCAACAACATCCCGGTCGCGCAGCGCTACATGGTCACCGGCTTTCTCTTCTTTCTCTTCGGCGGCGCGCTCGCCCTGCTGATGCGGGTTCAGCTGGGCACGCCGGAGAACACGTTCCTGGACGCTGAAACCTACAATCAGATCTTCACCATGCACGGCACCACGATGATG
>JBQTJO010000097.1:0-7713 GCA_052387015.1 Gemmatimonadota bacterium | reverse complement strand
TTCGCTCATGATGAGCGGACGATTGCCCGCCAGATTGTGCAGGCGCGCCAGGTACGCTTCGAGACGGTCCTGCGACTCCAGATAGACGTTGAAGCACACCAGGTCCAAAAACGGCAGGCACAGATATTCGGTCGTCGGGAAGCTGGCGTACGTAATCAGTCCCTCGGGATCTTCTTCTTTAGCCGCGTTGTACAGCCGCTCGATGAAGCGCTCGACCCGCCGCCGCCCCTGCCATCTCACGACCGCTGCCGGAATCTCGTTACCGATCGCGTAGCACAGCACCGCCGCGTGTCCCGCGCACGCCGCCACACCCGCGCGCACGCGCTGCTCGATCTCGTCCACCAGCCCCGGCTGATCCAGGAAGGTCACGTGCTGTTGCCAGGGCACGCCGACCATCACGCGCAGATTGTGTCGCAGCGCCGCATCCAGCAACCAGGTTGGCGGAACCGTGTACGTGCGCACGCAATTCACGCCCATTTCCGCCATACGCGCAAAATCCTGCTCGACGCGGCCGCGGTCGTGGAACTCGTTTCCTGCCTCGTCCGGCTCGAAAGTCCCGTAGGTCACGCCGCGCACGAAAAGCCGCTCTTCGCCGATCGACAGGAACTTGCCGGTCACCCGCGGACGCGGCTTCGCCGGGGCGAGTACGGAAGGGGGTATGGGTTGCCGGCGCACAACTGTGCGTCCAACCGGACTGGCTACAACGCGCGACTTGGCCTCCATGGAGTCCGTATCTCTTTGGGTCGCGCCTGCAGACTGCGGCTAGGCTTGACTATGAGTGGATTGGAATGATCGGCCGGAGAGAGGCCGCGCCGCTCAGGTCTGCTCTGCGGCGCGGATCAATATGCGGGTCGGCAGGATCTGATGCAACGACTGTCCAAGTGACCCGCACATCAACAACATGTCGAAACCACGGCATTCTTCCGCACCCTCTGCCCGCGACGGCATTTGCTCTAAACACAGACGTTTACGCGCTGCGCAGGTTCTTCAGCTCGTGCTGCCGCTGCCGCGCGGCGCACAGCGCAACGGCCGCCGTGAGCTCAGGATCGGTGACGAGAAAGAAGCTGGTGTGCGCGGGGTCCGTTTCGTCGAAGGCGAGGCCGTCCGCGAACAAATCCAGCGTGCGCAGCTTGATATGCGGAATGCTGACATGCTTGCGCAGGCCGCTGAAGACCGTCCGCCGGTTGGTGACGACGAGGAGCCCGATATCGATCGGCAGGACCTCGGAGCTGGGCGCCAGGGCGACGCGCTCGCCGACGGCTGAGAAAGGCGCGGCGGATTCAACTGCGAAGCCGATCGCCCGCAATTCAGTGCGCCGCCCGGGCACGACCAGCTGGCCGGCCAGGCGCGCGTGCACGGCCCAATGACAGAGCTCGCCTTCCGCGACCTGGATCGGCGCCGGATCGAGGCGCGGCAGCTCGCCGCGCTCGACGGCGGCGAACAGGCGCACGCGCTGGAGTTGCGCGACATCGGCGGAGAGATCGGTGTCGGAGAGCCCGAGCTGCGCGCGCAGGCGCTCCAGATTTTCGCTTTCCTGGATGGTGATGCGCGCGTCCTGAATGGCATCCTTGAGGGCGCGGCGGTAGAGCGAGACCGCTACCATGCGCACTTCTGCGTCGCTGAGATCGCGCGCCGCGCGCACACTCTCGAGCTGTTGCGCCTCCTGGTCGGTCAGCATGCCATCGGCCAGCGCACGCTCCAGCTCGCGCTGGTAAAGACGCCGCGCGCACCGGCGCCTGCGCCGCAGGAGCGCGACGCCCGCGGCACCGGCGAGGAAAAGCGGCAGCGCCCACAACCAGATTTGCGGCATCATACCGTGATGCTATGATTGAACACCGCCATTCGGCAAGTCACTTCTCAGGAGACTCCTATGCGTCGCATGACATTCGCATTGGCGCTCGTGGTCGGTTCCGCTACGACTGCGCTCGCGCAGGAAAAGGCCGCCGCGGCACCCACGTTGCCGGCCGGCTGGCAGGCTCGTTTCGACCGCGCCAATGCGGATCCCGCAAAGGTCAGCTTTGCAGCAATGGGCACGGGACTGCACGCGACCAGCGGCCCGGCCGCGATCTACTGGATGCCCGAGCACAACCTGAGCGGGCAGTACCGGATCAGTGCGACCTTCACGCAGATGAAGGCGCCCACGCATCCGGAAGCGTACGGCATTTTCATTGGCGGCAAGAATCTGGATACGGCCAATCAGGAGTACGGCTACTTGATCGTGCGCGGCGACGGCAAGTATGCGATCAAGCATCGCGCGGGCGCGGAAGTGCACACGATCACGGACTGGACGGAGCTGCCTGCGCTCGAGAAGCAGGACGAAAGCGGCAAGGCGACGAACACGGTCACATTCGAAGTTGCGGGCGGTTTCGTCAAGGCGCTGGTGAACGGCGCGGAAGTGAAGCGCTGGGAGGAAGCGTACTGGTCCGGGACCGGTCTGGCCGGGCTGCGCGTGAACCACAATCTCGACGTCCACATCTCCGATTTCAAAGTCACGCCGATCAAGTGATCGAAGCGCGCACGCTCGACGAGATCTTCACGCCGGCGGCCCTGGTCGATGTCGATCGCATGGCCGCCAATCTCGACCGGATGGCGCGCTATACGGCGCAGCACGATCTCGCGTTGTGGCCGCACACGAAAACGCACAAGACGCCGGAGCTCTCGGGCGAGCAGCTCCGGCGTGGTGCAGCCGGGCTCACGGTCGCCACGTTGCATGAAGCGGAAGTCATGGCGAGCGTCACATCCGACATCCTGCTCGCCTACCCGCCGGTTGGTCATCCCAAGCTGAAGCGGCTGGCCGCGCTCGCGGAGCGCGCACGGCTCACGGTTGCGCTCGACTCGGACGTGGCGCTCGAGGCCGTGGCAGCCGCGTTGCGCGGCAGCTCGCTCAGCATGGACGTGCTGATCGAGCTCGACGTCGGCATGCATCGCGTCGGCGTGGCTACTCCGCGTGAGGCCGTAGCGCTCGCGGCAGCCGTGGCCAGGACCAGGAATCTGAACTACGCGGGCGTGCTGTTCTATCCGGGTCACATTCGAGAGCCGGCGGGCGAGCAGACGTATGCGATCGCGACCACGCGCGCACTCATGAACGAATTTGTCGCCGCGCTCATTCAGGCCGGTCTGGCACCCGCGCGCGTGAGCGGCGGCTCGACACCGACCGCATACCACTCGCACGATTTCGACGTCGTGAACGAGATCCGTCCGGGCACGTACATCTTCAACGACCGCACGACCGCGCTGCTCGACGCGTGCAGCTGGAACGAATGCGCCTACAGCGTGCTTGCGACGGTCGTGAGCACGTCGGTAGCGGGACAGGCGGTGGTCGACGCCGGATCGAAAGCGCTGTTTCGCGAGGAGCTGCGCGGTGGACGCGCGGGCGGCTTCGGCGCCCTGCTCGACCGGCCGGAGGTCGTGGTCAAGAACATGTCCGAGGAGCACGGTCTGCTGGACCTGTCGCAGAGCGATTGGCGGCCGCAGATCGGCGACCGCGTTCGCATCGTGCCGAATCACGTGTGCGTGTCGGTCAATCTTCACCCGCGGCTCTGGTTGGAGCGCGCGGGTGAGATGGTCGGAAGCTACGAGGTTGCGGCGCGCGGCTGGTGATTTTGCGATGAGAGCGAGGAGAGCGATTGGAGGGCTGAGAGCGATGGAGCATCGCTCTTATCGCTCTTATCGCTTATCGCTCTTACCATCACTACATTAGCGAACGAAGCACGTACTGAAGAATGCCGCCGTGCCGGTAGTAATCCGCTTCCTGCGGCGTATCGACGCGTCCCTGGACCTGGAACTCCTTGCCGTCCGCGCGCACGGTCAGCGACGAGCCGGGCTTCGACAGCACCGCCTCGATGCCCGTGAACTCGAAGACTTCGTGGCCGGTGAGACCGAGCGAGTCCGCACTCTGTGCGGCCAGGAACTGAAGCGGGAGGATCCCCATGCCGATCAGATTGCTGCGATGAATGCGCTCGAAGCTTGCCGCGATCACCACGCGCACGCCGAGCAGCAGCGGGCCCTTCGCCGCCCAGTCTCGCGATGAACCGGTGCCGTACTCCTGCCCCGCGATGACGACCAGAGGCACGCCGTCCGCCTGGTACTTGACCGACGCGTCGTAGATGGACATCACATCGCCAGCCGGCAGGTGGCGCGTGAAGCCGCCTTCGACATCCGGCGTCAGCTGGTTGCGCAGCCGGATATTCGCGAAGGTGCCGCGCACCATCACCTCGTGATTGCCGCGCCGGGAGCCGTACGAATTGAAGTCGCGCGGCTGTACGCCGTGCTCCACCAGGTATTTGCCCGCCGGGCTGTTCGCCTTGATCGAGCCGGCCGGCGATATGTGATCGGTCGTGATGCTGTCGCCGAGCAACGCCAGACAGCGCGCGCCGCGAATGTCGCTGACCGCAGTGGGATGGCGCGGCATGTCGACGAAGTACGGCGGATGCTTGACGTACGTCGATTCCTCTTTCCAATCGAAGAGATCGCCGGTCGGCGTAGGCAGGCCGCGCCAGAGGTCATCACCCTCGAACACGTGCGCGTACTGGCTGCTGAACATATCGGGACGCACCGCGCTCTTCACGACGTCTTCGATCTCATCCTGCGTGGGCCAAACGTCTTTCAGGAAAACGGAACGTCCGTCCTTGCCGATGCCCAGCGGCTCGTTATACAGGTCGAGGTCCACACGTCCCGCGAGCGCATACGCAACCACGAGCGGCGGCGACGCGAGATAGTTCGCGCGCACGTCCGGGTTGATGCGCCCCTCGAAATTGCGGTTGCCGCTCAGTACCGAAGCCACGACCAGGCCGCCCTTGTCGACGGCCGCCGAGATTTCCTCCGGCAGCGGACCACTGTTGCCGATGCAGGTGGTGCAGCCGAAGCCGACCAGGTTGAAGCCGAGCTGCTCGAGCGGCTCGACCAGGCCGGCGGCCCTGTAGTAGTCCATCACGACCTTCGACCCTGGCGCGAGGCTGGTCTTGACCCATGGCTGGCGCGTAAGTCCCTTGGCCACCGCGTTCTTCGCGAGTAATCCCGCCGCGATCATGACCGACGGATTCGAGGTGTTCGTGCACGACGTGATGGCCGCAATCACGACCGCGCCGTTGTGCAGGTCGAAGTCGGTGCCATCGTAGGAGACCGGCACGCTGGAAGCCGCCGTCGTGCCGATACCGCCACTCGCGGCCGGCACCATCTGCATGGTGGTGAGAAACGACTGCTTCACGTGCGAAAGCGGGATGCGATCCTGCGGCCGCCGCGGGCCGGCCATGCTCGGCTCGACAGCGCACAGGTCCAGCTCCAGCGTGGCCGTGTACGCCGGCTCCGGCGTGTTTTTCGTGTGGAAGAGGCCCTGCTCCTTCGTGTAGGTCTCGACCAGTGCGAGATGCTCGCGCGAACGACCCGTGAACTCGAGGTACGCGAGCGTCTTCGCGTCGACCGGGAAGATGCCGCAGGTTGCGCCATACTCGGGCGCCATGTTGGCGATGGTTGCGCGGTCCGCGACCGGCAAGGTTGCGAGCCCCGGACCGAAGAACTCCACGAATTTTCCGACGACGCCCTTCTTGCGCAGCATCTCGGTCACGGTGAGCACGAGATCGGTTGCGGTGGCGCCTTCCGGCAGCTCGCCCTTGAGTCTGAAGCCGACCACCTGCGGAATCAGCATGGCCACGGGCTGGCCGAGCATGGCCGCCTCGGCCTCGATGCCGCCGACACCCCAGCCGAGCACGCCGAGTCCGTTCACCATGGTCGTGTGCGAGTCGGTTCCGACCAGCGTGTCGGGGTAGGCGCACGGCCTCTCCTCGAACGTGTGAAAGACCACGCGCGCGAGATACTCGAGATTGACCTGGTGAACGATGCCCGTGCCGGGCGGTACCACCCGGAAATTACTGAACGCGTCCTGTCCCCAGCGCAGGAACTGATAGCGTTCGCGGTTGCGCTCGTACTCGAGCTCGACGTTGCGGCGGAACGCCAGCCTGGTCCCGAACTCATCGACCTGCACGGAATGATCGATGACCAGCTCGGCGGGCGAGAGCGGATTGATCTTCGTCGGATCGCCGCCCATGCGCTTCATGGCAGCGCGCATGGCGGCCAGATCCACCACCGCCGGCACGCCGGTGAAATCCTGCAGCAGCACGCGCGCCGGCGTGAAATTGATTTCGCGGTCCGACTGCACTTTGGGATTCCAGCGCGCGAGCGCCTCGATATCGTCTTCCGCCTCGCCGGAGTCCTCTTCCAGGCGCAGCAGGTTCTCCAACAGGATCTTCAACGAGTACGGCAGCCTGGCAACCGGCAACCCTGCCTTTTCGACCGCATCGAGGCGGAAAATCTCAAACTCTTTCGAGCCGACCCGGAGTGTGGACCGGCTGCCGAATGTGTCCTTTCGCATGTCTCCCAGTCTATAATTTCCTGCATGAAAATGCGAACCGCCGGCCGCACCCACGGCTTCACGGAATCGGTCATCCGCGAGATGACGCGCGTCGCCCATGAGCACGGCGCGATCAATCTGGCCCAGGGCTTCCCGGACTTCCCGGCGCCGGACGTGCTGAAAGAGGCGGCCGCGGCCGCCATTCACGCCGACATCAATCAGTATGCCGTCACCTGGGGCACGCCCCGGCTGCGCCGCGCGCTCGCCGAGAAATACCGAAGATTCTACGGCATGACAGTCGATGAGGCGCGCGAGATCACCATCACGTGCGGGGCGACCGAAGCGATGGCCGCCGCTGTACTCGCGGTCGTGAATCCGGGTGAGGAAGTCGTCGTTCTCGAACCGTTCTACGAGAATTACGGTCCCGATGCGATCCTGTGCGGAGCGAGGCCGGTGTGGGTGCCGATGCAGCCCGACCAGCCGCTCGATCTCGACCGCCTGCGCGCCGCGTTCAGCGAGGCTACGCGCGCCATCATCATCAACACCCCGAACAATCCGACCGGCCGCGTCTTCACGAGCGAGGAGCTGAACGCGATCGCGCAGCTGTGCCGCGAATACGATGCCATCGCGATCACCGACGAGATCTACGAACACATTCTCTACACCGGCAATCACATGCCCATCGCGCTGCTGGAAGGGATGCGCGAGCGCACCATCACGATCAGCGGCGCATCCAAGACGTTCAGCGTGACCGGCTGGCGCATCGGCACCATGGTCGCGCCCGCGGACCTGACGGCCGCGATTCGCAAAGTGCACGACTTCCTGACGGTCGGCGCGCCGGCGCCGCTGCAGGAAGGCATTGCTGCCGCGCTCGAGCTGCTCGGGGACGACTACTACCAGGCGCTCGCGCGTCAGTACCGCGAGCGGCGGGATGTTCTGTATGCCGGACTGATCGATGCCGGCTTCAGGTGTTCACCACCCGCGGGCGCTTACTACATCCTCGCGGACTTCAGTGATCTGAGTGACCGCGCGGATGTCGATTATGCGAAATGGCTGACGCGTGGCGGCCACTCGGAGGCAGGCGGCGTCGCATCGGTTCCGGGCTCGAGTTTTTATCATGAGCCCGGGCTCGGCAAACATCTGATTCGCTTCGCCTTCTGCAAGCAGCTGGCAACGCTGCAAGCCGCGGCCGAGCGTTTGCGCGACATCTCGAGAGAGTAGACCGTACTCCTGGGCCGGCGGGTTGTGCCGTAGTCTTGTGCCGTAGTCTTGTGCCGTAGTCTTGTGCCGTAGTCTTGTGCCGTAGTCTTGTGCCGTAGTCTTGTGCCGTAGTCTTGTGCCGTAGTCTTGTGCCGTAGTCTTGTGCC
>JBQTJO010000096.1:0-5269 GCA_052387015.1 Gemmatimonadota bacterium | reverse complement strand
CGATTGGAGCGATAGGAGCGATGCAAATCAATCGCTCTTATCGCTCCCATCGCTCTAATCCCTCTCATCGCAATCTGGTCTTCAGCTCCAGCGTGCGCGCCTGTCCCTTGCGCCAGATGTCGAGCTTCATGCCGTCGGGATTCGCGGCCACGATCGCGCGCAGGTCCGACACGCGCTGCACGGTGCGGTCCTTCGCCTCGAGCACGATGTCGCCCGGCTTCAGGCCGGCGCGATCCGCCGGCGTCTCGGGCACAACCCGCAGCGTGAGCAGGCCGCGCCGCCCGTCGAAATACTGCGCGAGCGCCGGATCCATCTCGCTGAACTCCGCGCCGGCGATCGAGCGTGCGCCGAGCTGCATGCTGTGGAAGACCACGTCGGGTGCGAGATCGGGTTTCCAGAGCCGCGGGTCGGGCAACTTAGGCGCGACGCGGAGGCCGAAGTCGAATTCGCCGGGCACGCGGATGGTCGGCAGACGCAGTGAGTCGAGGTGCACGCGCGCGGCATCGAGATAGCGCAGCATCAGGTGGCGCACCGAATCCGGCGCGATCACCAATTCGCGGCTGAATTCGCCATACCCCGCGGGGCGCGGCGCGGCGATAATCGTAACATCGCTCTCCCGGCCGTCCCGCCTGATGCGCAGCCTGACCGTGTCGCCCACCGCCAGGATCCCGGCGAGCGCGCGAAACTTCCCATTGCTTGCGGCCATGCCGTTCACGCGCAGGATCTCATCGCCGGCTCGCATGCCCGCCTTCTGCGCGGGCGAATCCTTCGAAACATTGCGTACCGTAATGCTCTCCCTCTGCGTGTCGCCCTCAGGTTCGACTTTCTCGTCGAAGCGGATGCCGAGGTAGGCGGCCGGCGCGGTTCTCTTCGTATAGACCACCTGCGCCGGTGCGCTGGTGCTCGCTACAATCGTGATCGCAAGCGCGATCATCATCGGCTTCTTCATATGACTCCATTCAATACCAGGTTTGTCCGGACGCGGCGAGCTGACGCAGCGTCGCGTCGCGTTGAGCCACCGCCGTGAGGTGGTAGCCGTTGATCACCGGATCGGCCGGTGCCTGCCCGAGTGCCGCGCGCGTGGTTGCGACAATGCCTTCGAGCGCCGCCAGACGCGCGAGCGGATCGGTCGGATCGGTACGACCGCTGAAATCCGAGTAGCGGCTGAGCGCGGCCACGTATGCGCGCTCTGCTTCGCGCAGGCGCGCCACGGCTTGCTCGGCTGTTTCGGCTGGGGCCGGAGTCGCGACCGGCCGCGCGGCCGCGACCTGCGGCGTCTGGCTGCGCACGAACCAGCCGCCCGCCAGCGAGCCCAGAACGAATACGGCGAGCAGCGCGGCCAGGCGCAGCAGCGTGGGACTCCATGCGCGACGTCGCATCAGCCCTTCACCCCGGAGATGCCGTTCGAGTGCCGTCCATGCCGCCGCCCGCGGCTCGGGATCGGGCAGCAGGCGCAGCGCCGCCGCGTCGGCCCGCAGCGCCTCCAGCTCGCCCAGGCACGCTTCGCAGCTGTCGAGATGTCCCGCTTCGGCCTCATCCGGCGACTCGTCTACGAGCCGCGCCAAAGTTTCGAGGTTCAGATGCATGGTACTTCGATCCCGCTGGAGTCCTCGGCGCGCGGCCTGTGGCCGCAAGCGCCGCCCCCCTGCTTGGTGAAAGGTTTGGTCGTTGTCAGTAGCTCGCGCATGCGCGCGCGTGCCTTGAACAGCTGGCTCTTCGAAGTGCCGGCGGTCACGCCGAGAAACTCCGCAATGTCTTCGTGGGTGTAGCCTTCGATGTCGTGCAGCACGATGACCTGCCGCATCCGCTCGGGCAGTGCTTTCAGCGCTCGCTCCAGCTTCACGCGCAGCAATGCATCCTCGTTCTTCGCGCGCTCCGGCAGCGTGTCCTCGAGGGGTGCTTCCCGTAGCGCGCGCCGATCGCGCCAGCGGCGTCCGTGCAGCGCACTGTTCACCGCAATGCGATGCAGCCAGGTCGTGAAACGCGCTTCGCCGCGGAAACTGCCGAGCGCGCGGAAAATCCGGATCCACGCCTCCTGCGCCCAATCCTCTGCCAGCGCGTCATCGCCCGCGAGGCGTTGGACGATGGCATAGACCCGCGGCGCGTGGAGCCGGTACAGCTCGCGGATTGCGCGCGGCTCGCCGGTCTGGGCTTGCTGGATCAGCTCGAGCTCGGTCATACAGTGTCTTGGATGCCCGTTTTCGATGGCAGGGTTGCCTTTACCGTCTGATACGAGTGATGAGAGCGATAAGTGCGATGGGAGCGATCACGGCCCATCTTATGGAATGGTCGATCATCTCGAATGTACACTGTGCGGCGCGCGATACCCGAGCGAGCAGCTGTGGGGACTCTCCCCCTGCTGCCAGAAGCCCCTCTATCCGCGCTACGACTTGAAGGGGTTGAGGTTCGAGCCGGCGGATCTGAAGGGGCGTGTGCCCACGCTCTGGCGCTACGCGGAGGTGCTGCCGGTCCGCGCTGCTCAATACCGCATCACCCTGGGCGAAGGTTTCACACCGCTGATCGAGACGCCACGCCTGGCCGAGCAGCTGGGGGTCAGCCGGCTCTGGATCAAGGACGAAGGGCAGAATCCGACGGGCAGCTTCAAAGCGCGCGGTCTGGTGATGGCCGTGGCGCGGGCGCTGGAGCTGGGCGTGAGGGAGGTGGCGCTGCCATCCGCGGGCAACGCGGGCTCGGCGGCCGCCGCGTACGCGGCGGCGGCAGGCATTCCGGCGCACATTGTCGTGCCGGCCGACACGCCGCGACCGATCGTCGAGGAAATGCGCGCGCTCGGCGCGGACGTGCAGTTGATCGACGGTTTGATTACGGATGCGGCGGTGCGTGTGGCGGAGGGTGTCGAGCAACATGGCTGGTTCGACCTCTCGACGCTGAAGGAGCCGTATCGCGTCGAAGGCAAGAAGACTAGGGGGTACGAGCTGTTCGAGCAGCTCTAAGGCAGGCTGCCGGACGCCATCATCTATCCTACCGGCGGGGGCACCGGCCTGGTCGGCATGTGGAAGGCATTCGCGGAAATGGAAGAGCTCGGCTGGATTGGGCGACGTCGTCCACGCATGATATCAGTGCAAGCCACCGGCTGTGCGCCGAGCGTGCGCGCATGGGAACAGGATGCGGATACCGCCGAGCCGTGGGCGGCTGCGTTCACATACGCATCGGGGCTGCGCGTACCGCGCGCGGTCGGCGATTTCCTGATCTTGCGTGGCATTCGCGAGTCCAGCGGCGCGGCCATTGCCGTGAGCGACGAGCAGATGGCGGACGCGGTTCGCCTGGTCGGTCGCACCACCGGCATCTTCGCGGCGCCCGAGGGCGGTGCGGCCGCCGCGGCGATCCCGCTGCTGATCGAGCGGGGCTGGCTCGAGCCGCACGAAGAAATCGTTCTCTTCAATACCGGGAGTGGGCTCAAGTACGTAACGCCATGAGGGGCTCCTACGTCGTCAGACGATTCGGACTGCGGCCGACGCGCGGCTGGGTTTCGCTGTTCATCATTGTAGCAGCTCTGGCCGCCGGCGCGTTCTGGATTGGACCGTTCCGCCCGCGCCCGCCGCAGCTGAAGCTGCTGGCACTCAGCGGTGACGGCCGCTTTCGCGAGTTCGCCGGCATTCCGTCCGCCTGGGCCGATACACTTTCACCAGCAAACGAGGCGACGGCTCGCTTTCCGCTCATTCTCGCGATTCACAACGCGGGCGCGCGCAGCGCGCAACCAACCGAGCTCGCGCTGAGTGTGCCCTCCCGTTTTCGCGTGACGGACTCGAACGGAATCCCGCTGCCAGCTTCGACCGTGATAGGCAATCCGCTGGTTCGCTACCAGCTGCCGCTGCGCACGAACCCCATCACACCCGGGCGCGTGCCGACCGTGATCCTGAGCGGCGACACGCTCTGGCTCGAAGCCGTAGTGCCGGCGATCTACTGTACGACGCTCGCGGATTCGGTGCCCGAGTTCGTGAGCGCGCCGCCGCAGGATGCGGAGCTGCTTTCACGCGTGCGCATTTTTTACTCGTTCAGCGGCAACACCCGCCTGCGGCAAACCGGATTGCTCACCATTCAAGTTGACCCCGACCTGATCGAGCGTGAACCGGCGCCACAGCCGCCGGTGTTCAGGACCGAAGTGTTCAAGCCGGCGGCGCCGCGCCCGCCACTCGACGCGTTGATTCCGGTCGGCGATCGCATCACATGGTGCGGCGATCCCGGACAGCCGGTCGAGCTGCACAGCTCGTTGTGGGAGACGCCGGCGGGTGGCCGCTTCTTCGTCCTGTATCACGGCGGCGTGCCGCGCAAATATTTATTCGATCTCAATCGTGACAGCATCATCGAGCTCGAGATGTGGGACAAGGATGCGGATGGCAGATTCGAATCGCGACGCGTCGCGCGCATGGCGATTCCCGCCTTCCTGATTCCGTATCCGAAGACGGACAGCGCGGTCGTCGACAGTATGGAGCTGCTGCTCGACTCTGCCGCGAACACGCCGGAATGGCTGGGCATGTTCTACGACACCCTGACCGGACCGCTGCGCTTCAGCGGACGCCCGCGCGCGCAGCCGGCGCCCGCTGAAGCGACGGCGCCCGCACTACCCGCGCCGGCGACCGCGCCTGCAACCGCGGAATGGCTCCGGCTGTTCAACAACAGCGCGGCAGGACCGCTGCGCTTCTATCGCGCGCAACGCGCCGATACGACGATAGCGCCGGCCCGGCCGCAGCCGCCGCAGCCGCCGCAGGCGCGCCCGCGCTCGCAGGAGCGGCCGAAGCTGCTCGGTGTACCGGTCGACTCGATACAAAGATGAAAGCCCAGGCGGAACGGTTGTTGCCATAAGCCTCTTCGATCGTCCACCATCGCAGAAGAAGTGGCACATGACCAAGGAACAGCGCGATCATCTCGAGCAGAGGCTGCTGAAGGAGCGCCAACGTGCGGTCAAGGCAGTTCGTCAGCTGGAAGAGACTCTCACGCCGCAGGACGAAGACGGTGATCTGACAAACTACCCGTTCCATCTCGCGGACGAAGGTACCGACACGATCGAGCAGGAGCAGGGCTTTCTCCTGCGCAGCAAGGAAGGTCGTCTCCTCTTCGACATCGATGAAGCGCTACAAATGCTGTACAAGAAGCCGGACGATTTCGGCAAGTGCATGACCTGCGGTCAGCCGATCGCATGCGAGCGGCTGGATGTGGTGCCGTGGACGAAGTACTGCCTGGAGCACCAGGAGGTGCAGGAGACTACTGTCGCCTAAACACTCCTGAAGACAGTTTCCACAATCTCGACGCC
>JBQTJO010000095.1:0-3683 GCA_052387015.1 Gemmatimonadota bacterium | reverse complement strand
TCGCGCAGTCCCGTAGCGCCGTCCCGTAGCGCCGTCCCGTCGCGCAGTCCCGTGGCGCCGTCCCGGAGCGCCGTCCCGTCGCGCAGTCCCGTCGCGCCGTCCCGTCGCGCGGTCCCGTCGCGCAGTCCCGTAGCGCCTTCCCGTAGCGCAGTCCCGTCGCGCAGTCCCGTAGCGCCGTCCTGCTTGCGGAAAGCCACGCACGTGCTGCCCAGCGAGAGCGTGAGCGCGGCGGCAGCGCACAGCCGCGCCGTTCGTGTGAGCGTCACATGATCGATCACGACGGTCCACCTTTCACAGGGCTGGACCAGAGGGGCAATGTTCAAGCCATATGTGTGCCCGCTGCGCGCGTACATGGCGCGGAGTTTGCTTCCCGATCACGCGACAATTCGGTACGGAGGTGCCTATGATCAGACGCGCATACGTCGCCGCTGCTCTAGCCGCGGCGTTGCTTCTCGCGGGCCGGACCACGCCTGCACACGCGCAGCTTGGCTGGACATTCGTCGGCGTCGGTGAATTCGACACCGACGACGTGATTCTCGTGCTGGGCGGTGTCAGCGTCAGTCCTCAAAGACGCGGCTGGTCACCCGTGGGCGGCGTCAGCGCCTTCTATCTCCAGTTCCCGATCGGCCCCCAGAACGGCGACGACACGCGCAACATCACCGCCGTCGTGCCGAGCGTCGGCATCAAGAACAATTTCGGCAGCGGCGCCTTCCAGCTCCGGGTCGGCTACAGCTTCCGAAGCAGCGACCGGGATGACGATACGGATACGATTCCGGCGTTCGCCGCCGAGGTCGGCGAGGACGGCGTCGTAAACACGGCGCAGGTCGACTATTGGGGGAGCGGTGCGTGGAATGCCCAGGCGATCGCGACCTACAACTACGGGTCGGAAGCATTCTGGGGACGGGGCAGGCTGGCGCGCCGGCTGTTCGGGTTCGGCGACGACGGCGCCGTCAGTCTCGGCGCCGAAGCCGCCTATCTCGATTCCGACAATTACGCCGCGACCAAGCTGGGCGGACTCGTGATGTTCAACCCCGGGCGCGGCACGCTGCTGAATGCGGCGGTCGGCCGCAAGCTCGGCCGCGACGACTTCAGCGACGCGACCTATTTCACTTTCGAGCTGGTGCTCTACGGGCGCTGAGTAATCAGTTCAGCGCAAGCTGTGTCGTGGCGCGCTGCGCGAGGCCGAGCGCGTACTCGGGCCACCATTTGCCCGAGTTCGGGCCGCCGTTGCAGCTGCCGTCCGACTCGCCCGGACGCTTGATCCACAACACCGCGTCCACCAGCGGATGACCGGTAGCGGTCGTCGGCCTGGCACCCAGGCCGCGGCCGCTCGGGTTGCACCACTCGTTGCTTGCGGTCGGGCCCTGCCCATTTCGGCTCGTGTCGATCACGAAATGCTTGCCACCGGCCAGCCCCGACACCGCCTCGCCATACGCGACGTTCTCGCTGCTCCACACGTAGTTGGAAACGTTCAGCGCAAAACCGTCGGCCGCGGCAATGTTGGCCGCCGTCAGACGCTTCGCCATTTCTCCCGAGGAGATCCAGCGCGCGTGGCCGGCATCCAGGTATACGATCGTGCCGCCATTCGCCTTCAGAATTGCGATCGCATCGCGCAGAAGCTGTACGCGGCGCTCCCGGTCGGTGGTCGAGAGACAGTTCATGCCCGCCAGCGCATCCGGCTCCAGAATCACCAGCGCGCGCCGCGAGCCGATGCCCCTTGCGAGATCCCGCATCCAGGCGCGGTACGCATCTGCGCTTTCGCTGCCACCTGCCGAGTACGATCCGCAGTCGCGCTGAGGAATGTTGTATGCGACCAGCACCGGCAGTGCGCCCGCGCTGCTCGCAGCCGAAACGTAGCTCGCGGCTCCGGCTGCTACATCGCTGTGCCAGCCGTTGAACCAGACCGCCTGCGCCGTCCGGCCGATGCGCTCCATCAGGTCGGCATCGGCGGGACGCGTAGTGCGCCACTGCTCCGCCGTGCGCAACGCATTGTTGCTCGGCTCGACGTACAGGCGCGCGCCCGCGATCGGATTGTGCGACGACGGCGCGGGCGGAGTGCCCGGCCGCGGCCCGGATTCCGCTCCCGATCCCGTGCCCGTTCCGGCTCCCGCTCCCGATTCCGGTCCCGTTGGGTTCATATCGCTGCACGCCGCGAGCAGGCACACGCCGAGCCAGGCTGCCGAGCGGACGCTCGACAGCGACAACAACGACTTCGACTCACGCGACACCTTCGTCGCCATGTGCTGCCTCGAATGTGGGGATAACCGAAAAAGTGGCCGGCGGAACTCGCCGGGCACTATAAATTTAAAAAAGACAAGGGTTTAGGACAACGCTGCAACCTTTCGGTGTACGGCGGCTTCAACCCGGGCCTGTTTCAGTATATATTGTAGTACCAATCATATACACGATTTGAGCAGGACTTCGACGCGGAAGGTTTTTGGCATGACTCGCAACTCATATCTGCAGCGCTCCGGCGCATCCTCGAAAAAGCTCATGCGCCTGGCCGCGGCTTCGCTGCTGGTGGGCACGGGTGTGCTGTCCGGCTTCGCACCGTCTTTTTCGACCACGAAGGACATGGGTCGGGCGAGCGCGCGGCCGAATCCGCTGGATGGGCGGAAGCTGTACGTGGATCAGTCGTCCAACGCGCGCCGGCAGGCGGATGCGTGGCGCACGAGCCGTCCCGCGGACGCGCGCGCGATCGACATTATCGCGCAGCAGCCGCAGGCGTACTGGATCAACGAGTGGGCCGGCGATCCGAAGCGCGCGGTGAAGTCGATCGTGCAGAAGATCGGCCGCGCCTCGGCGCTGCCGGTGCTGGTCGCCTACAATATTCCGAACCGCGACTGTGGCTCCTACTCGGCCGGCGGTGCGGAGGACGCGAGTGCGTATCGCAAGTGGATCCGTGGCTTTGCTGCGGGGCTGTCGGGGCGGCGCTCGGTCGTCATTCTCGAGCCGGATGCGACGGCGGGCAGCGGCTGCCTGAAGGGCGACGCGCGCGCGGAGCGTTACGAGCTGCTGCGCGATGCGGTGCGGGTGCTCGAGGGCGCGGGCGCAGCGGTGTACATCGACGCCGGAAATCCGAACTGGATCGGCGCGAGCGAGATGGCGAAGCGGCTGAAGCAGGCGGGCATCGCGCAGGCGGACGGCTTCGCGCTGAACGTCTCGAACTTCTACAGCAATGCGCAGAACATCGCGTATGGCGAGAAGGTTTCGCGTGAGCTGGGCGGCAAGCACTTCATCATCGATACCAGCCGCAACGGTAACGGCTCGGCGGGTGGTGAGTGGTGCAACCCGCGCGGCCGCGCGTTGGGCGCAGCGCCGACGGTACAGACCGGACACCGTCTGGTGGACGCGTTCCTCTGGATCAAGCGTCCGGGTGAGTCCGACGGCACGTGCAACGGCGGTCCGAAGTCCGGCAAGTGGTGGGGCGCGTACGCGCTCGACCTCGCCCGGCGCCAGCCGGCCTCGTTGGCAGTCAACAACTAGCGATTAGAGCGATTTGAGCGATAAGAGCGATAAGAGCGAAAGACTCACGCTCCCATCGCTCTCATCGCTCTCATCGCTCCCATCGCTCTCATCGCTCTCATCGCTCCCATCGCTCCCATCGCTCCCATCGCTCTCATCGCTCTCATCGCTCCCATCGCTCTCATCGCTCCCATCGCTCCCATCGCTCTCATCGCTCT
>JBQTJO010000094.1:0-5461 GCA_052387015.1 Gemmatimonadota bacterium | reverse complement strand
GGTGCAGGCGCTCGGCAAGGCCGGTGACATTCTTTTCCTGCATTCGACGTCGGGTGAGTCGAGTAACCTGCTGCGCGCCGCCGACGCGGCGCGCGAGGCCGGTGTGACGACCATCGCGCTGCTCGCGCGCGGCGGTGGCAAGCTGGCCGACAAGGTCGACATCGCGCTGGTCGTGCCGACCGATAATGGCGCGCACGCGCAGGAGCTGCACCTCGCCATCAGCCACACGATCTGCCAGCTCGTGGAGCGGCGTTTCTTTGGTGAATGACCTGATATGTTGACGCTCGATCTCAAGGACAAGCGCGCGGTCGTGACCGGCGGCTCGCGCGGCGTGGGGCGCGCGGTCGCGCTCATGCTCGCGCGCGCGGGCACCCACGTCGGTATCTCTTATTTCAACCGCAAGGCGGACGCGGATGCCGTGGTCGCGGATCTCGCGCGGGCGGGCGTCAAGGGCTGGGCCGAGCGCGCCGACCTCGCGCGCCGCGATGATGCCGATGCGCTGTTCGAGCGCGCGCATGACGAGTTCGGCACCATTGACATCTTCGTCGGTAACGCCGGCCTCTGGGAGCCCCTCGATGTGCCGATCGCCGAGATGACCGACGATCAGTGGCGCAATACGCTCGCGGTCAACCTCGATTCGATTTTTTACACGACGCGCGCGGCCATCGGCATGATGAACGACGGCGGCCGCATCGTGCTGATCAGCTCGACGGCCGGCCAGCGCGGCGAGGCGGGGCATGCCGATTACGCGGCCAGCAAGGGCGCCGTGATCTCGCTGGTCAAAGGCGTCGCCGTGGAGCTGGCGCCGCGGCAGATCACGGTCAATTCTGTCGCGCCCGGCTGGATCGATACTGAGATGGCCGCGCTGCCATACCAGGAGGGCGGGCGTGCGCGCATCGAGGCCGGCATTCCGATCGGCCGCGTCGCGACCGCCGAGGATGTCGCCGGGCCCATCGTGTTCCTCTGCTCGCCGCTCGCGCGCCACATCACCGGCGAGATCATGAACGTGAACGGCGGCTCCGTGCTTTGCGGATGAACACGCTCGAGCTGGCGGCACCCGCGGCGGTGCGCGACATCGCGACTCGCCTGGAGAATGCCGGCTTCGAGACGTGGGCGGTGGGCGGCGCGGTTCGCGATGCGCTGATCGGCATGCAGGGCGGCGATTGGGATCTCGCGACGCGCGCGCGACCGGCCGACGTGCAGAACGTCTTCCGGCGCACGGTTCCGATCGGCATCGAGCATGGCACGGTCGGCGTGCTCGCGCAGGATGGCCGCATGTACGAAGTCACGACCTTCCGGCGCGACATCGAAACTTTCGGCCGCCACGCGGTCGTGCAGTTCGCCGATTCCATCGAGCACGATCTCGCCCGCCGGGACTTCACCTTCAATGCCATTGCCTGGCACCCGCTCACACACGAGCTACGCGATCCGTACGGCGGCTTCGAGGACCTGCGCGCCGCGCGCCTGCGCACCGTCGGCGAGCCGGCCGAACGTTTTGCGGAGGACTACCTGCGCATCCTGCGCGCGCTCCGCTTTGCCGGCCATTTCGTGCTCACCATCGAGTCGCGCACCTGGGCCGCGCTGGTGGCGGCGAAGCAGCACCTGCGCGTGCTGTCGGCCGAGCGCATCCGCGAAGAGCTGTGGAAAATCTTCACCAGGACACCGCACGCCTCGGCGGCGCTGAAGCTGTACGCTTCCGCCGGCGTGCTGGCCGAGCTTTATCCCGAGCTGGATGCGCTCGTGCGCCTCGAGACGGAAACCGGCGTGCCGGTCTGGACGCGCACGCTCGCGGCCGTCGATGCACTGCCTCGCGCGCGGCCCGTGCTGCGCATGACCGCGCTGCTGCACGCCGTCGGCATGCCCGCCGCGCGCAGCAAGGACCTGCGCGGCGAGTGGCGCTTCACCGGCCACGAGGCGCGTGGCGCGCGCGCGGCCGAAGCCATCACGCGCCGGCTCAAGGCATCCAATGCGGACACGGAACGCGTCGCAAAACTGGTCGCGATTCAGTCGGATCTGTTTCCGCCCGACGCGCCGGATGCGGGCGTGCGCCGCTGGCTGCTGCACGTGCCGGCCGCTTATGTGAACGATCTGTTCAGGCTGCGCCTTGCACTCTGCCGAGCCGCGTCCGCCTCCGTCTCCGCCTCCGCCTCCGCCTCCGCCTCCGCCTCCGATCTCACGGGCCGTTGGCGTCACGCGCACCGCGTGCTGCTCCAGCATCCGGTGCTCGATACAGCCGGCCTCGCGATCGGCGGCAAGGAGCTGAAGGCGCTCGGCCTGGCGCCGGGCCCCGAGTTCGGCGCGCTCCTGAACACGCTCGTGCAGCGCGTCATCGACGATCCCGCGCTCAACCAGCCCGACCGCCTCATGCAAATCGTGAAGGACGAAATCGGCGCATGATTTCCGGCGTCCTGTACTCGGCGCTCGCGGCGCTCGGCGACATTCTCGGCGGTCTGCTCGTTGTCACACCGCTGGGCGACCCGCAGCGCCCCGGCCGGCGCAAGCTGCTGGGCGCATTGGTCGCGTTCGGCGGCGGCTTCATGCTGGCGGCCGCCGTGCTCGAGATGCTGCCCGCCGCATTCGACCTGAACGGCGGTCTGGCCGCCGTGCTGGCCGGCTACCTGGTCGTGCACCTCACGCAGCACATGCTCACGCCGCACTTCCATTTCGGCGAGGAGACGCACGCGGAAGAGATGGTCTCGCGCAACATCGGCGTGTGGGCGCTGGTCGGCCTGATCCCGCACTCCTTTTTCGACGGCGTCGCGATCAGCAGCGGCTTCATGGCGAGCGACAGTCTCGGCATTCTCGTGTTCGGCGCGGTCGTGCTGCACAAGGTGCCGGAGGGCGTGTCGCTGGCCAGCATCATGATCGCAAGCGGCAACACCACGCGCAAAGCCATCAGCGCCGTCATCACGATCGCCGCGACGACCGTGCTGGGCGCGATCGTGACACCGGCCATCGCGGTGCTGGCCCGCTATGGTCTCGCGCTGGCCGCGGGCGTCACCCTCTACGTCGCGGCCTCGAATCTGATACCGGAATCGCAACACGAGCGCGGCCTGCTGATTCCGTCGGGCGTGTTCATGGGTGTCTTTGCGTTCTGGATCGCCAGAATGCTTCTGCCGCATTAGGTCCACACGGATTACACGGATTGGACACGGATTTCACTGAGCGCTTCTGCGCAGAAGCGCCTGCGAAAAGCACATTGAATGTTTTCGAGTCTCGCGCTAATGCTCTGTGTAATCTGTGTGAATCTGTGTAATCTGTGTGGAAATGATGGATCTCTTTGACAATACCGGAGAGCCCGCGCCCGGCCCGCTCGCGGCCCGCATGCGCCCGCGCACGCTCGACGACTACGTCGGCCAGCCGCATCTGCTCGGCCCCGGCAAGGCGCTGCGCGAGCTGATCGAAAAGGACGAGCTCGGCAGCATCATCCTCTGGGGTCCGCCCGGTACCGGCAAAACCACGCTGGCCCGCATCATCGCCGAGCGCACTCGCTCCGCGTTCGTGCAGTTCAGTGCCGTGACCGAAGGCGTCGCGCGCGTGCGCGAGATCATCAAGGAAGCGGAAGCGCGGCTCAAGACCACGCGCCGCCGCACCATCCTGTTCTGCGACGAGATTCATCGCTTCAACAAGGCGCAGCAGGACGCGTTTCTGCCGCACGTCGAGGCCGGCACGATTTCCCTGATCGGCGCGACCACCGAGAACCCGTCGTTCGAAGTGATCGGCGCACTGCTCAGCCGCTCGCGTGTGTTCGTGCTGCAGCCGCTCGCGCCCGATGATCTCCAGGTCATCCTGCGCCGCGCCATGGTCGATCCGGAGCAGGGTCTCGGCCAGCTGCGGCTCGCTGTGGAAGACGACGCGCTGGCGACCTTCGCGCTCGAGGCCGACGGCGACGCGCGCCGCGCGCTGAACGCACTGGAAGCGGCCGCGGCGCTCGCAGGTGAGCACGGCCAGGTGACGCGCGACGTCGCACGAGAAGCCTTGCAGCTGCGCTTCGCGCGCTACGACAAGGGCGGCGAAGAGCACTACAACATCATCTCCGCGCTGCACAAGGCGGTGCGCGGCAGCGATCCGCAGGGTGCGCTCTACTGGCTCGCGCGCATGATCGAAGGCGGTGCGGACCCGCTCTACATCGCGCGCCGGCTGGTGCGCATGGCGCTCGAGGACATCGGCCTGGCCGATCCGAACGCGCTGCAGCTCGCGATCGCGGCGCGCGACGCCTTCCAGTTCCTCGGCTCTCCCGAAGGCGAGCTCGCGCTCGCCGAGGCGGCCGTTTACCTGGCGACCGCGCCCAAGTCGAACCGGCTGTACGCCGCCATGGGTGAGGCCGCGCAGGCCGCGCGCGACACGCCGGCCGAGCCGGTGCCGCTGCACATCCGCAATGCGCCGACCGGCCTGATGAAGGATCTCGGCTACGGCAAAGATTACAGGCACGCGTTCGAGTCGGAGCAGCATTATCTGCCGCAGGAGTACCTGCCGGACAAGCTGCGCGGCCGCACCTTCTACGAGCCGGGCGAGTTCGGCTACGAGAAGCGCATTGCCGAGCGGCTCGAGTACTGGCGGAAGCTCCGGGAACAGGAATAAAGGAACGGTCTTCGCATCGGACTGGTATCGAATATGGTCGCGCATTTCGCCGGCCCGAGCGAAAGGATCCGGATGACAACCAAGACACGTTTGATGCTGGGCGCCGTTCTGATGGTCGCGGCCTGTTCGAGCGCGGTAAAACAGCCGGAGGTGGTGCTTTCGAGTATCGACATCGCGGGTATCGGCCTGCGCGGCGCGACCCTCATTGCCAACCTCGAAGTTGCCAACCCGAACGACTTCGAGATCGAGACGGACTCGATCAGCTTCGAGTTGGAGGCCGCCAATCCCACGGAAGCCGACAGCTGGTCGCGCGTCTCGCGGGGCACGGTGACCGAGCGCATCACCGTCGACGATCACGACCGCACCATTGTGCAGATTCCGGTCGAGTTCGCTTACTCTAGCCTGAGCGGTGCTTTGCGCTCCATTATGGATCGCGGCACCTTCAATTACCGGATTCGCGGCACGGCGTACCTGCGCGAGCCGTTGCGGCGCGCGATTCCGTTCACGAAGAGCGGTAATTTGTCACTGGCAGGAGCGAATTAGCGATGATGCGACAAGAGCGATAATAGCGATGAGAGCGAAAAGTGGCGCTCTCATCACTCACATCGCTCCTATCTTTCACATCGCTCTTATCCCTCTCATCGCCTCAACAGGAGAGCCTGACCTATCGTTATTCCCAAAGACGTCCAGCCTCCGGAGGATCGCGCCGTCCTGGTGGGCGCGCCGGCCAAGGGCATTCCGATGGACGTCGCGGACGAACACCTCAGTGAGCTGGCCGAGCTGGCGGATACCGCGGGCGCGCGCGTCGTCGAGCTTGTTAGCCCGAAGCGCGACAAGCCGCATCCCAGGTACTAAATAGGCGCAGGCAAAGCGGGTGAGC
>JBQTJO010000093.1:0-2955 GCA_052387015.1 Gemmatimonadota bacterium | reverse complement strand
CGGTCGCCGCGGTCGTGACCGGCGGCGCCTACGCGCTGTGGCGCGCGACCGGCAGGCGCACGCTTCTGCCCGGTCCGCTCCAGCTCGGCATGCCACCAGCCGCCTACCGCGATCTGACCGCGTGGACGCCGATCGGCGTCGGCATTCACACGGCGATTCTGCTCATCGTGAGCGGCATCAGCCGGCAGCTCTTCGTGCCGAATCTGCCGCTGCCGCAGAATTTCTTCGGGGCGCTCTTCGGTCTGATTCAAATCGCGATCGCACTCAGTTTCTTCTACGGCGCACTCACCCGGTTCGGCGCGGCGCTCCTCGCCTTGACGTGGTTCGCGGGCCTGCTGCTCTTCGGGCCCGTGCTGCTGCTGGAGCACGTGTTCCTGGTGGGCGCCGCTGCTTTTCTGTTCGCGGCGGGGCGTGGCCCGCTCTCCGTAGATGCCGTCGTGCGCGGGACCGAGCCGCTGCGTCCGCCGCCCACATCGGCGGTGACCACGCTGCGGGTTCTGACGGGCGCGTCGCTCGCCGTGCTCGCTTTCACCGAGAAGCTCTGGAACGTCCCGCTCGCCCAGGCGTTCCTCGCGAATTACGATCTGAATTTCCTGCCTGGGCTGGGATTCGACGTATCCGAGCGGACGTTCATCCTGATCGCGGGTACGGTCGAGCTGACCCTCGGTGCGCTGCTGATGTCCGGCGCGTTCATGCGCGTCGTGATCGTGATCATGTGGCTACCGTTCAACCTGACGCTGCCTTTGCTCGGCTGGCGCGAGCTGGTGGGACATTTGCCCATTTACGGCATCATGGCGGTGCTGCTGATCTGCGGCGATGAGCGGGAGCTCGAGCACACGAAGACTTCGAACGAGTTGCAAGCTTGAACGATAGAATTCTGAAGGCGCTTCGGCGCGAGGCGGTGGATGCGACGCCGGTCTGGTTCATGCGCCAGGCCGGACGTGCGCTGCCGCGCTACCGCGAGTCGCGCGCCATGCGCGACATGTTTTCCATCCTGCGCGATCCGGAAGCCGCGGCCGAGATCACGGCGATGCCGCTCGACTATTTTCCGGTCGATGCCGCCGTGCTCTACAACGACCTGGTCACACCGTTCATACCGGCGGGGCTGGATCTCGAGATGAAGGCCGGTGTCGGCCCGGTCGTCAATGATCCGATCGAGACGGCGGCCGACGTCGACCGGCTGAAGCCGTTCGATGCGCGCGTCGGCCTGGACTACATTCTCGCGCAGATCCGGCTGCTCACGAAACGCCTCGAGGTGCCGGTGCTCGGCTTCGTCGGCGCGCCGTTCACGCTCTGCTCGTATCTGATTCGCGGCTCGCGCAGCAAGCAACAGGAGGAGATCAAGGCGTTCATGTACCGCGAGCCCGCTGCCTGGCACCGGCTCGCGGGTTTCTGGGCGGATCACCTGGGCGAATTCGGCGTCGCGCAACACGAGGCGGGCGCCGCCGCGGTTCAAGTGTTCGACTCGTGGGCGGGCAGCCTCTCGCCGGAAGATAACGAGCTGTACGTGCTGCCTCATTCACAGCGGCTGATTGCGCGCATGCGCGATGCCGGCGTGCCCGTCATCCATTTCGCGACCGGCAATCCCGCGCTGCTGCCGCTGATCGCGCAAGCCGGCGGCGACTGCATCTCGGTCGATTGGCGGTTGCCGATCGACACGGCGTGGGACATCATCGGCGAAGACAAGGCGATCCAGGGGAATCTGGATCCGGTCGCGCTGCTGGCGGGGCAGGACGTCGCCTTGAAAAAAGCGCGCGACATCATGGACCGCGTGGCGGGCCGGCCCGGCCATATTTTCAACGGCGGCCATGGCCTGCTGCCGGGTACGGATCCCGAAGTCGTGAAAGCGGTAGTTGATTTCGTGCACGAGTATCGATGACCACAGGCATCATCCTCCTGAATTTCGGCGAGCCCGAAAACGCGACGCTCGAGGAGGTCGTTCCGTTTCTCGAGAAGATTTTCATGATCAACGCCTCGCTCGAGAACCTCGAGGCGGCGGAGCGCGCAAGGCAGCTCGCGGTCGAGCGGGCGCCGGGCCTGATCGAGGAATACCAGCTGATCGGCGGCTCGCCGCTGCATGCGCAGGCGCGCGCGCAGGCGGTAGCGCTCGCGGCCGAGCTGACGCAGCGCGGTCACGATGTGCGGACCTGCGTCGGCTTTCAGTTCACGGAGCCGGGCATTGGCCATGCAGTCGCGCGCGCGCGCGACGATGGCGTGCAGCGGCTGATCGGCCTGCCCGTGTATCCGCTGTGCGGCCCGTCCACCACGATGGCCGCGCTCGCGGACTTCAGAAGCGCGATCGAGCGAGCGAAGTGGGACGTCGAAGTGCGCGAGATCACCGGCTGGCACACACACCCGCTCTACACGCAGCTGCGCGCGGATGCCATCCAGCGCGTCGCCGACCAGCATGGGCTCGACCTGAATCAGCCGCGCACGAAGCTCGTGTATTCAGCGCACGGGACGCCGCGCAAGTACCTGGATGAGGGGAGCCGTTACGAGGAATACGTGCTGGACTCGTGCAAGCGCATCGCGGCTGCGCTGGGCGTCACGCATTACGCGATCGGCTACCAGAACCACACCAACCGGCCGGGTGTGAAGTGGACGGAACCGGACATCGAGCAGGTGATCGCGCATGTCGATGCGGATACGGTGGTCGTGGATGGCGTCGCGTTCATGCACGAGCAATCGGAAACGCTGGCGGAGCTGGACCACGATCTGCGCGAGGATGCGGAGGCGCGCGGGTTGCGCTATTTCCGCGTGCCGGTGCCGTGGGATGACCCGCGGGTGCGGGTAGTGCTGGCGGACTTATGTGAACCGTTACTCGAGTAGTTCGCCCTAGTGTCCCGTCCCGGAAGTTCCTTGAGCATCGAGAGGGCCGCTGCGCCCGCAACGCAAGGCGCGACGACGAAGGCATAGCAGCGTTATTTCGAGGAGGAGCAACGCAGCGATGCGGGA
>JBQTJO010000092.1:0-5518 GCA_052387015.1 Gemmatimonadota bacterium | reverse complement strand
GCGGACATGCGCCAAATCCCGCCGGCTCGGGGGAAGATGATCTCTCCGCTCTCGGTCCACTGCGCATCTCCGGACCCGGACACGGAATCCGCAAGCGTAACGGCGACGCCGCCCGAAACGGGGACCTTCCTGAGCTGAGTGTTCTGCCTGAAGGCGATCCATTGGCCGTCGCGTGAGAACCGGGGCGACCAGCCACCCTCCGTGCCTGCAATCCGGCTTGTGGTCATACTCGCGAATGGCCGGATAAAGATCGCGCGCTGCTGCCCGCTGTGCGCGACGAATGCGATCTTCGTCCCATCTCGCGAGACATCTACACCCGCGTTTTCGCCAACAGGATGAATCGAATCGGCGAGCGTGATCTCCAGCAGCTTGACTCTCGCCGCCACGCGCGGGTCCGGCCAGACGGCGAGCGCGCCTGCGAGTATGAGCGCGAGCGCGGCCAGCGACCACGGGGCGAGCTTGCGCCAGCGGTCGCGCGCAGGCGCGCGTTCAGTCAATGCCGTAGCAGAAGTTCCAGCGTTGACGCGCCGATTGCCGCTCAACGCCTCGGCGAACTCGTGGGCGCTGGGAAAGCGGTCGGCCGGCAGCTTCGCCAGCGCGCACATGACCGCCGCATCGACATGTGCCGGTACCGTGTCACGCATGGCGCGCAGGCTGCGCGGCTTCTCCGTCAGCACCCTCGCCACAATCTGCTGCACCGTGCTGCCGGTGTGCGGCGGCTCACCGGTCAACATCTCGTACAGCACGGCGCTCAGGGAGTAGATGTCGCTGCGCGCGTCGATGACGCGATCACCCGTGGCCTGTTCGGGCGACATGTATTGGGGTGTCCCCAGCGACAGGCCGGTCTGGGTGATGCGCGCGCCGCCGGCATTGCTGACGGCCAGCGCAATCCCGAAATCGCTGACGAGCGGCTGGCCATCGTGCAGCAGAACGTTTTCGGGCTTGAGATCGCGATGCACGACGCCATGGCGATGCGCGTAGTCGAGAGCGCTGGCCGCGGCAACTGCGATGCGGACCGCGTCGTCGACCGGAAGCTGGCGCTCGCGCTCCAGACGTTGCCGCAGGGTCTCGCCCGCGATGAACGGCATCACGTAGTACAGCGCGCCGCTGGCTTCGCCGGAGTCGAAGAGCGGCAGCAGATGCGGATGTTGCAGATTGGCGGTGACATCGATTTCCGCGAGGAAGCGCTCGGTGCCGAGCACGGCCGCGAGCTCGGGCTTCAGGACCTTCAGCGCGACTTTGCGGTGATGCCTGAGGTCCTCGGCGAGATAGACCGTAGCCATCCCGCCGGCACCGATTTCACGATCGATGACGTACCGGCCGGCCAGTGCGGTGTTCAGCTCGTGCAGAACATCCATTCGAGTTAGCGAAGGAGAGCGGTGGAGGCAGCACTGAAAGATGTAGCTGGTCCTGCCAGATCGCCATATTCCCGCACCCCTGCCCGCGCCCGCGCCCGGTTGGTCCCGCCGCCGCGCAGCCGGGTCTCGCATTGGCTGCGCAGTCGCATTCCTGGAACAAGCCCGGCCGGCGGGCAGTTTCCACGCCGCAGGCCGGGATCGACTTATAGGCCAAGGATCAGGCCAAGCCAAAGTGGGCGGTCGTCACTGGTTGTTGGTTGTAAAACTCGTCGACACCCGTCCGGCCAGCATCTCACCCAGATCGCGC
The DNA here is from genome assembly GCA_052387015.1 of Gemmatimonadota bacterium. GTDB lineage: Bacteria > Gemmatimonadota > Gemmatimonadetes > Longimicrobiales > RSA9 > CBJLQC01. The sequence continues at coordinate 3,853 of JBQTJO010000092.1, read as the reverse complement.
GAGGCCGCTTGCTCGATCTGTAGCGTGTAACGCGTATTCGCTTTCAGCCTCGCCAAGGGCAGAATTCGGACGACGGGTGAAGCGTCATCAATCGACAGCCAAAATGTACGAAGGCCGCCTGCAGCGTCATGCAGCGAGAACGCCGCCCGGGATGGCAGCATCGGCTCGGTAAAGATGACCGAAATCGTCGAATCCGGGGATACATTGATCGCCTCGGGCGCTGGAATAATCCGCACGACTTCCGGCATGCGGTAGGCCGTGCTCGAGCGCAGCCGCGATCCCCGTCGCAATGCGGATTGCCTCATCGATCGGCAGCCGGCCTTCGCGATCGAGGCGCTGGCGAAGTGTTTCGTTGGCGACGTACGGCATGACGTAGTAGAGCAGGCCAGCCGCTTCGCCGGAATCGAAGAGTGGCAGGATGTGCACATGCTGCAGCATCCGCATATCCTGCCGCTGTTCGATTCAGGCGTGGCCGCCGGTCTGCTGTTTTATGTGATGCCGTACGTCTCGGGCGAAACTCTGCGCCAGCGGCTCGAGCGTGAGGGCCCGCTCCCGATCGAGAAAGCGGTGCGCATTGCCACCGATATCGCGAGCGCGCTGGACTACGCGCATCGCAACGGTGTGATCCATCGCGACCTGAAGCCCGAGAACGTACTGCTTCAGGATGAAGTACCGATGCTCGCAGATTTCGGCGTCGCGCTGGCGGTCAGTGCCGCGGGCGGCGAACGGCTCACGCGCACGGGCCTCGTGGTCGGCACGCCACAGTACTTGAGTCCCGAGCAGGCGACCGGTTCGCGGCAGGCCGGCCCACCGGCAGACGTCTACGCGCTCGGCGCCGTGCTCTATGAGATGCTGGCCGGTGAACGACCATTCACCGGGGCCACGGCGGAAGCGGTGATCGCCCGGGCGCTGCTCGAGCCGCCCCGGCCGATCCGCAGCGTACGGCCGACAATTTCGCCCGTGCTCGAGGCGGCGGTAATCAAGGCCCTCGCCAAAACTCCTGCGGATCGGTTCGCGTCCGCCGCGGCATTCGCGACCGCGCTGACTACCGGCGCAGCGCCGCAACGCAACCGCAGCGGTCTCCGAAATCGGAAGCTCGCATGGATGGGCGCGTTTCTGATCGTCGCGGCCGCGTTGAGCGTGCTCATGGCCCGCTGGACCGTTCGCGAGCGTGATGCTGCAGCAGCCGAGGTTGATGCGAGCCGGATTGTCGTGCTGCCGTTTCACGTGGTTACCGCCGATCAGGCCATCCGGGTTCTCGGCGAGGGCATGGCCGAACTGCTGACCACGAAGCTGGACAAGAGCGGTCTCGCCACTGTCGACGCTGCCACTACGCTCTCCGTACTGCAGCGGACGGGCGGCGCTGAAGGTCAGGTATTGACGCGCGACTCCGCGCAGCTTGTTGCCAGGAAACTCGGCGCCGGCAAGGCCGTCGTGGGCGCGGTCATCGGCATGCCGGGCTGCATCACGATCAACGCCGAGTTGATCGACGTCGTGAGTGGCGAGCCCATTGGACGCGGTGTTGCCGAGGGCGTCGTCGACAGCCTCACACACCTCATCGATGTGCTGGCGGCGCAGATTATCGGTCTCGGGCTCGGTGATGAAGACCAGCGTCTGTCCATGTACACCACTGCCTCGTATCCGGCGGTGCAGGAGTATCTGCGCGGGCGTCATGCCTTTGTGCGCAGCCGATTTCCTGAAGCGCAAGTGCATTTCGCGCGAGCGATGGAACTGGATTCCACGTTTGCAATGCCTTCGCTTTACTATTTGCTCGCCTCGGGGTACGCGGGCAGTGACCTGGCCGAGCGTGCGATCCGGCTCGCCTGCGCATTCCGAAGCAAACTCGGCGCGCGCGACCAGCTTCGAGTGGTCGCGTTTGCGGAATGCCCCGATGCAGTCGGGGTCTCGGCGTTCGCCTTGAACCCACGCGTCTTGAACTTCATCGAGCACAGCGTCAACACCATGCCAGACGACGCGGCCCTGTGGGCACGCCTCGGCGATTATCTCTTCCATTTCGCTATCGGTACGCCCGGCTGGAAAGCGCGCGCGATGACCGCATTCGAGCGTGCGCTCGCCTTTGAACGACCGTACGAGCACGTGGGGGAACCGCTTGGTCATCTGCTCGTGTTGAAGGCCGACGCGCGCGACACGGCTGCCGTGCGCCGCCTGTCGGACCGCCTGTCCAGAAGCGATACCGCCGGTTTCTGGCCGGTTGAAAGTGTCTGGCTGCGCGCGGCGTTGCTGGGCGACACGGCCACCTCGAATCGTTTGCATCGCACCCGGTTCGCCGAACTGCTCGCCACGAATGATGCCAGTGCTATCCTGCTGATGAACGAAGCTCAGGGTCTCGGAGTCCGCGTCCAGGACGCCGAGCTGGCGGCCGCGATCCTGCAGCAACGCGCGGATTCCTCGGGCAACGTTGCCGCTATGAACTGGGCGCGGGAACTGGGCGCGTTCGTCTACCTGAATGTGGGCCGGCCATCACAAGCGCCAGGCGCGCCCACGTTCTGGGGCGGGTGGGAGACGCCCGCGACTCGGCGCGTGCTGGAGGCCCTGTTTTGGGATCGGCAGCCGGCCTCGGTACAGGAGCAGGTGGCTCGACTGTCGGACTTTGTGCGTGTGATTCCGCAAACCGGCCAGGACAGCCTGATAACGGCCTGGGCACATTGCGCACTTGGTCTTTGGCATATGAACCAGGCGGACACAATGCGTGCTCGTCCGCATGTAGCAGCGGCATTGCACACAACCGTTGGGCGGATTCCCGGAACGCAACACTGCCACGCAAGTCTGCTGGCGCTGCAGGCGTTCGCGCGGACCTCACCGGATCGTTTCACGCGGCTGGAACAGCTCGACTCCTTGACCAGGCGGGCACCCGGTCGCTATTCCGCAACGGTCGGAGACCTGGTTGCGGCGCGGCTGTTCGAACGCAGCGGCCGGCCCGAGCGCGCGCTGCAAGCGGTCCGTCGCAACTCGCCTTACGGTGCGCAGGTCATGTTGTCATCGCTGCTTCGAGAGGAAGGTCGGCTTGCGCTCATTACCGGCGACACGGCGGGCGCGATCCACGCCTACCGGCATTTTCTGACTTTGCGCTACAATCCCGAGCCGCGCTTGCGCCCCGAAGTCGATCGCATTCGCCAGCAGGTTGCGCTGCTCGAGCGCAGAGGTCTGCGCTGAGTTATGGTTCATCGCTGATTTAGTGCAAAAGGGCGAGATTGCCGAGACTTACTCGTTCCGGCACGTCTAGCTATAGCGAGGGCGAGAGCCGCGAGCTATCGTGGGCTGTATGGCTCATCGTGAACCGGTTCAGCCGCTGATAACGGCGGAAGAGTATGCGCGCTTGCCGGACGATCCGCTTTGGCGCGACGAGCTGTTGCGCGGGCGCCTGGTGCGAGAGCCGCGTCCCGGGGCGGAGCATGGCCGCATTCAGGTGCAGATGGCAAGCTTGCTGAACGCTCATGTGCGCGCGCACGACCTCGGCTACGTCGCAGTCGAGAGCGGCTTCAAGCTCGAGCGCGACCCCGATACCGTGCGTGGACCTGACGTGTCGTTCGTGGCGCGCGAGCGCTACGGCGCTGTATTGCCGCGCAAATGGCCCGAGTTCGCGCCGGATCTGGCTGTCGAGATTCTCTCGCCGTCCGATCGCGCGGGCAGAATGGCCGAGAAAATCGCGCAATACTTCGGCGCCGGTACTCGCATGGTGTGGCTGATCGATCCGGCTGACCGGATCGTGATCGTGCACAAGGCCGCGGGCGAAGTAAGGGTGCTGCGCGATGAAGAGCATGTGATCGGTGGCGATGTCGTACCCGGATTTCGGTGCGTCTTGTCCGACTTATTCGACTGATCCTGCCATAAC
>JBQTJO010000091.1:0-13762 GCA_052387015.1 Gemmatimonadota bacterium | reverse complement strand
GGGCGGTGAGCCGAGTGGCCGAGGGCGCGACGGCGTTCGGGAACCGGCAGGCGTCGCACGCGATCACGCTCGATGGTGTCTGGCGGCCCGGCGAGGACTTCGGCGATCGGGACACTGATTGGACGCGGCGATTCTTCGCCGCCCTCGGCAGATTCCAGGACGGCGTCTACGTCAATTTCCTCGGCGGCGACGAAGGCCCCGAGCGGGTTCGCGAGGCGTACGGAGACTCCGTCTACGACCGGCTCGTGGCTGTGAAGACGACGTACGATCCCGACAACGTCTTCCACCACAACCAGAACATCCACACGCTATCATCGAAAGGGTAATGACCTCGTCTTCCTCCATGAGCGCCGCGCCCCGCCGGCCCGCGACAGGTCACCCGGTATTCCGCAACCCCGCGGCGATGCCGTTGATGGTCGCCGCGAGCGCGTAGTTCAGCTCCTCGCTCTCCTCGCCCGCGCGCTTGCGGCGCAGCAGGCTGACCTGGATCAGGCTCATCGGGTCGACGTACGGGTTGCGCAGCCGGATCGAGCGGGCGAGCACCTGGTTCTGCTCGAGCAACTGGTGCTGGCCGGTGACGTCGAGGACGACGCGGCGCGTGCGCTCGAACTCGTCGCTCAGAAGGGAGAACACGCGCGCGCGCAGCACCGCATCGTCGACCAGCTCCGCGTAGCGCGCGGCGATCGGGAAATCGGCCTTGGCCATGCCGATCTCGACGTTGCGGATCAGATCGTCGAAGAACGGGAAGCGCTCCATCATCTCGCGCAGTAGCGCCCGCTCGTCCGCGCCGCGCGCGGCGAAGCGCTCGCACGCATACCCCACGCCGAACCACGCCGGCAGCACGTGCCGGCTCTGCATCCAGCCGAACACCCACGGGATCGCGCGCAGGTCCTCGAGGCCGCGGCCGTCGCGCCGCCGCGCGGGGCGCGAGCCGATGCGCGCGTGCTCCAGCTCGAGCACCGGCGTCGCCTGCAGGAAGTACGGCACGATGTCCGGATTGTCGGCGACGTGCTCGCGGTAGCAGGCGAACGCGTCGGCGGACAGCTGGTCGAGCGCCGCCTCCCAGCGCGCGAGCTGCGCGGCACCGGGTCGCCCCAATCCCACGAGCGCATCGAGCGATGCGGCGACCATGAGCGACAGGTTGCGCTCCGCAAGCACCGCATCCGCGTACTTCCAATTCAGCACCTCGCCCTGCTCGGTGATCTCGATCTCGCCGCTGAACGCGCCCGGCGGCTGCGCCGTGATCGCGCGGTGCGTGGGCCCGCCGCCGCGCCCCACCGTGCCGCCGCGGCCGTGGAACAGCGTGAGCGTGACGCCGCACTCGCGGGCGACGTCGTGCAGCGCGCGATGCGCCTTGTACAGCTCCCACGTGCCCGTCAGCATTCCGCCATCCTTGTTGGAGTCGGAATAGCCGAGCATGACCTTCTGGCGGCGCTGCCAGGAGTCGAGCAGCCGCGCGTAGTCCGCGCGCGTCCAGAGATCGCGGCACACGGCGGGCGCGTTGCGCAGGTCCTCGATCGACTCGAAGAGCGGCACCGGCATGACGCCCGGGTCGTTCCCGTCCTCCGCGACGCGCACGCCGCCGGCCTCGAGCAGCCGCACGAGTGTGAGCACGTGATCAATGCCGCGCGCGCCGCTGATCACGTAGCTGCGGATCGCCTCGGCAGGGTAGGTGCGCTTCAGGTCCGCGATCGTGCGGATCGTGTCGAGCAGGCGGCGAGCATCGTCGGACGGCGGCGCGGGGAGCATGTCGCCGGGCGCCGCGAGCAGCTCGTCGCGCGCGCGGGCGTGGACGCGCGCGTGCTCGCGGATGTCGAGAGTGTGCAGGTGGAACCCGTAGGTCTCGACTTGGCGCAACAGCGGGTCCACGTGCAGCGTGGCGATGCGTGCGCCGCGGTTGTCCGCGAGACTGTCGCGGATGCGCCGCAGGTCGTCCGCGAACGATGCGGCATCGGGATACGCGTGCGGGCTGCCCGGCGCGTCGCGCGCGGCGCGCAGTCGCCGGCCGACGTAGCCGAGAAAGCGCCGGTAGAGCTCGGTGCTCGCGCGGGTTTCCGGGCTCGGATCGAGCGACGGCATCGTCGCCGCGTACTCCGAGAGCCGCGCCTCGAGCGCCGGCGATGCCGGGACCTGGTCAGTGGATGCGGCCAGCCGCACGACCAGCGACTCCAGCGCGCGCACGTAGTAGTCGAGGATCGTCGTGCGTGCGAGGCGCAGAGCGGCGCGCGTCGCGTCGGGTGTGACGTAGGGGTTGCCGTCGCGGTCGCCGCCGATCCACGAGCCGAAGCGCACGACGCACAACAGCGACGCCGGCTCGACCGCCGCGCCGTACGCGCGACGGAAGGCGGCGGCGAGCTCGGTGTACAGCTCGGGAATCGTGTCGATCAGCACGTCGACGTAGTAATCGAGCCCCATGCGCACTTCGTCGAGCACGGACGGCCGGCGGCGACGCACCTCGTCCGTCTGCCACAGCGCCGTGATCTCCGCCGCGATGCGCTCCTCTTGCGCGGCGGCCGCGGCGTCGGTCAGCGGCACGGTGTCGAGCCGCTCCAGCGCCTCGGCGATGCGCCGGCGCGCGAACAGCACGGTACGCCGCGACACTTCCGTGGGGTGGGCCGTGAACACCGGGACGACACGCACGCGGCGGAGCTGCGCGAGCACCGCGGCTGCATCGAGTCCGGCAGCCTTCAACCGCAGCAGCGTGCCCTCCATCGTGCCCGGCTGCGGCGGCTCGTCGGGTGCGAGCTGCAGCGCGCGCCGGCGACGCTTGCGGTGCGCCGTCTCGGCCAGATTCGTCAGCTCGAAGTAGATCGCGAACGCCTTGGTCAGCCCGTACGCCGCGCGCATGTCCAGCCCGTCCACGATGCGCTCAGCTTCGCGCATGAGCGCGGTGTGCGCGTCGTCCGTGCTGCCGATGCGATCGCCGAGGTCGTTCTCGCGGTGGCGAATGGCCAGGTGGCGCAGCGCCTCGACCGCATCGAACAGCGCCTGCCCCTCCTGCTCGCGGATCACCTGACCGAGCAGCCGCCCGAGCGAGCGCACGTCGCGCCGCAGCGGCAGCGTCTTCCGCTCGGCGTCCCGGCCGAGCAGCTCGTCCAGGCGCGCCGCCTGGTTCTCGGCCCGCCACAGCGGATCGGGTGAGTTCTTGCCTCGCGTCATGCGGACAAACTACGAGGTGCGCCCGGGCCGGCGCACCCGCTCGTCCTGCGCAGCCCGGCAAGAGGGGGGCGCGTGCATGGACTTATGGAATCTTTTCCTGAAGCGGGTGTTGCGGATCCCTTCGGCGCTGCGCCGGACTCTCGCCGCCGCGCGTGCGTACTTTGTCGAACAGCTCGATCAGAAGCGGCCAGCACTCGAGGACGCGTGGTTCCCGTACCTGCTCGCGTTCGGGCTCGGCAAAGACATGGTGGCGGCTCGTCGGGTGGCGGCGGTGGCGGTGGCTGGTGAGCGGGAGCGGAGCGTGCCGATTGCGACGGCTCTGAACACGCGACCGAAGTTCATCGCATCTCCGGAATGCAATGTGCGGATGTTCTGAGCGCCTCGGTTTTGAGGCAGGAACTCTGGCAGGGCAGGAACTATGGCAGAGAGTCAGTCAAAACCAGACATGGCGCGGTGGCAAAAACCCGATCGCACGGTCGATGACCGACGGACGGCCGCTGAGCGGCGGCAGGCCAACCACGCTGTGGCGGAGGATTCGCGCGTCGGGTATCGGCGATCAGCGGACCGACGGCGGCACGTGCTCGGACGCGCTCGTCAGGTAATCGATTACCTGTTCTTCCTGCTGTATGCCCTGCTGTCGCTGCGCATCCTGCTGGCGCTGGTCGATGCAAACGAGCAGGCGGGCTTCGTGCGGTTCGTGCGCGACGTTACCGGACCGTTCTACGCGCCGTTCAGCGACATTGTCGACTCGATACGCCTGGATGGCGGCATGCTGGACGTGTCTGCTTTGATTGCGCTGTTCGTGTACGGACTGCTGCACGCGGCAGTACGGAAGCTCCTGCACGTATTCGCCGGGCCGCAGCCGGTAGCGCGAACTCGACAGCTCTAGAGGATCTGTAACGGCGCGACCCTGCCAGCTTTCTGCGCCAGAAAGTGATGGCTGGGCGCGCCGGCCACCTTGTGAGCGAGAGAGTAGCAGTCTACACGTTAGGCATCTGCCGATGCTTCGTCGTATATTGCAATGACCCCCAGAGGCTGAACCCCATGCAACGAGAATTTACCGCGGTTTTCAAGAAGGTTCCGGAGGGCTACCTGGGCTTCGTCGAGGAACTGCCTGGCGCCAACACCCAAGGTCTGACTCTGGACGAGGCGCGCGCTAATCTCCGGGAGGCCGTGCAGCTCGTCATTGATGCCAATCGGACGTTGATCGAGGAAGAAATCGGCAGCACCGACATACTTCGCGAGCCACTCCAACTACCTGCGGCGTGAAGCGGCGGGACCTCCTCCAACATCTCGAGACGCACGGTTGCCAGCTGCTTCGTGAAGGCGGAAGCCACACCGTTGACGTCAATCGCGTGGCGAGGAACGTGGGTACAATACCGCGGCACCGGGAAATCAATGAATACCTCGCGTGACCGTAATCGGTGAAGCTGACGCGCACGTGACGGAGTACTTCGAGACGAATGCGGCGCTCACGGATGCCTGTAACCAGCCCCCTGATTACGTTAGGCCGATCTCGGCGCGGGTGATAGTTTTATTTCATGAATTCATCTTTCGATCGAAATCGACCTTGGATGTCCGCGTTAGCGCCGTATGTGGAGCAGGATATCCGCGTCGCGTTGAAGGTTCCGATCACGTTACCTGCTGGCCGCATGATTCATGAAGTCCCGGGTGTCTTCATGCGGTTTCCTCGCTGGGGCGGCCCGCCGTTTATAGACGATTTCGGGAAGAAGTCCGCTGCGATGGTCGAACTGGACGGCGAGCATCTTTTTGCCGAGCTCGCGCTATTGCGTGTTCTCGAGAAGGATGGTTGGCAAGGCCGGTGGGTCAATACGTATGGCGGGGGTGGGGAAGTATGGAAGTTCCTCACGGACTGGCAGGATGTGCCTCGCGCCGAGCAAAGGACCCGGCCGATCCATGATGATGCGCCACGCCAGATTCTCGCTCGAATCGCCGGATTTAACAAACCTCGTCGTTACAAGGGAGCATGGGACATTTTTGCGTGGCGCGATTCTGATTTCGTGTTCATGCAGTGCAAGAGAACGGCGCCGAAGAACAACGACAGCCTGGGCAAAGATCAACAGGAGTGGTTCCGTTCTGCCTTGTACGTCGGGAACGAAGATGTGTCTGAGCGATCTTTCTGCTTCGTGCAATGGGATTACAAGATGTCTAATATTCGGGTGCAGCCGGCGCGGTAAGCTCAACGGCAGTACGCTGGCCCCTGTTGGCCCGCCTGGCGCTCGGACTGATCGTCGTGTTCATCGGGGCTGTATGCGGCGTTCGCCTTATCCGCGGCTCTCGTCGCTCGCCGCAAGCATCACAGCTAAAGGCGATAGCCTCGTTGCCGCCCTTTCGAGAAACATCTCAATAACCCGTGATAGCACCATTCGAATTCGGGCTGTTTGAGCGTCGCCTCCTTAATCCTCCTTTCTATGGGCGCGGACAATCCGGCCGTCATTCACCCGAAGACATCGATCGTCGTGGTACTGATTACTGGATTTCTCGCGCACCTCGATACGCGCCGGCAGAACGAGGATATACTGCTCGCGAATCTCGGCGCGCGGCGAAGTGTCATTGTCGGCTTGATGGTCGGACCCGCTACGGTTTTCGAAATCGTCACGGGCGTCGTGTCGCGGTTGTGATCCCTCTCCTCGTCGCCGATTCTGTTGGAAAGACATTCGGTACGCGCCGTATTCTGACAGCCGCGTCGCTCGAGGCGTTCCCCGGACGAGTAACCTTTGTGGCAGGAAGGAACGGCGCCGGCAAGTCCACGCTCTTGAGGATCGCCGCAGGCCGACTGCCGCCGGATTCCGGCTTTGTTCGATTCGCTGGGAAGCAGTATCTCCGGCCGTTGCTGAACGACCTCGCGCGCGACGGAATGTTCTACATTCCGGACCGCGAGATCCTTTCGCCGAGTGTCCCTTTGCAACGACAATTCGGCGCGATAGCCGCCCGGTTCGATTGCGGCTCCTATGACGAGTTGGCCGACACCTTTGGAATTTCTGCTCTGCTCGACCGAGAGCCACGTCTCTTTTCCGGCGGTGAGCTGCGCCGAGCCAAGATCTGTTTGGCGGTGTATCGCCGCTCTAAATGCCTGCTGGCGGACGAGCCGCTCCGCGGCATTAATCCGCAGATGGGCCAACGCGCCTGGGCCGTAAACCGCGAGATAGCGGCTCGCAGAAAACTCGTGACGAGTGTCTGATCGTCCTAACGAGAGCCAGTACGATATCCCGGATAGGAGTCCCCTAAACACGGGTCGCTGTCGGTCACACCTTGCCCTCTGAGGTGATCCTTTGAGATGGGACGCCACGGACCTATCATCCAGTGGGATTACCTTGATGGGCCTTCTCGACACCTCAAACTGTGAGGAAGCATGAAAAAGACGATCAAGAAGACCGCAAAGAAAGTGGCCAGGAAGGTCGCAAGTAAGATTCGTAAGAAGAGCCGCAAGCAGGTCGGGAAGAAGGCCGCGGCGGCTGCAGGAATCGTCGCCGGTGTGGTGGCCGCCGGGTACGGAGTCAAGAAGCTGGCTTCCAGGAAGAAAGCCGCTACGAAAAAGGCAGCCAGGAAAGCGGCGCCGAAGAAGACTGGCCGGAAGGCTTCGACGTCCAAGCGTTCTGCGTCTCGGCCGACACCGGCATAATGGACGAGCATTAGGCCAAACACGCGGATGACACGCTCCGGAATCGTGTCAAAAGTCGACTGCCCATAGACAGATCAAAAACGAATACATGCACATCTCTAAGCCTTTGATTGTCGTCAAGCTCCTCTGTGCGCCGCCGCTCGTGGCCCAGGCGCCGGTTTCAATGCACGAGGAGCCGCGACACTCATGAAGCGAAAACTCATCCTGCCGCTTCTTTCAGCATTCTCGCTGTGTTCCGTTCTTTGCGCTCCGCTGATGGGTCAGGTGGTGGTGCCTGTGCCGGCGTGTGGCGATGCAGTTTCGCAGGACGATGATCAGGACGGCCTGTCGAACACTTGTGAGCTAAGTTTGGCGCGGAGTGTCGCGCCAATCCTCGTCGTACGCGCGACTGGCTGTAATTGGAACGAAGCGACAGCCCGCCTCGGCGGCGGCTATCTGTTCGCGGCTCAGCCCGTCGATGCCGCGGTTCGCGTCGCTTATCTGCCGGCGTATTTCAGAGACTGTGGCTGGCGTGGGGCGAAGTGCTGGCTGCCCGGCGTGGATTGTTCGCCGCACGCCGGTGACAGTGAGTTCATTGTCGTCGAACTCACCGATACGGGCGGTCAGGATTGGACGGTCTCCGGCGTCTTCCTTTCCGCGCATTGCTTCGGCCGATCGGGCGAATCGTGCCGCTGGTATCGAGGTCATGAGCTCGGCAGCTTCGAGTTCGCCGGGGCTCAGCCCGTGGTTTGGGTTTCGGAAGGACGTAACGCCAACTACGCGTCGAAGAGAGAATGCGACGGAGGGCATCACTCCCTCGACACGTGCGATCATCAAGATCACAGGTATGCCTTTCCGATCGATCCGCTCCGCAACCTTGGCAGCAAGGCCTTTCCGGCCGGGCAGAGGGGATGCGTCTCCGGGAGCGAGCTCGAGGACACTTCAGTCGACTCCAATGTCGTCGAGTGCTTCTGGCGGCCTGATAGGCGCTTTGGTGGCTGGCAGAAGGACGCGCCGGGCGTGACCGGCTATTTTCGTTATCTCACCGAGATCGCCGGCTTCTGATTCGCGGTCCATCGTCCGGGTGGCAAATGTCGATATCGGGACGTCCCGTTCGACGTTGAGGTAGAGCAACGGAAATGAGCCCACGAACCAGACAGGAGACCCCAATGTTCCGCACAGCCCTGATTGCCGCACCCCTGCTTCTCGCGGCCGCCACCCTCGCCAACGCCCAGGCGCTGGGTCGGCGCGTCGATGTGAACGGCATGAAGATGTATTACGAAGTTTCCGGCGCCGGCGATCCTCTGATCGTGCTGCATGGCGCCTACATGAACATCCCGTCCATGGGCGCGATCGTCCCCAGGCTCGCGGAAACGCATAAGGTCTATGCGCTGGAGTTCCAGGGTCATGGCCGCACGACCGACATCGATCGGCCGATCACGTACCAGAATCTGGCTGACGACGTCGCTGCCTTCATGGATGCGGTGGACCTCCAAAAGGCGGACCTGTTCGGCTATTCCATGGGCTCCATAGCGGGGCTGCAACTCGCCATCCGACACCCGGCCAAGGTAAACAAGCTGGTCGCGGCTTCCGTTGCTTACGATTTGCGGGGCTGGCAGCCGGAATTCATAGCTTTCATCCCGCAGATGACGGTGGAGATGATCGTCGCCATGCCGTTCGCTCAGGAGTATCGCAAGCTGGCGCCCAATCCAGAAGGTTTTCCCGAGTTGGCCAGGAAACTGATCGCGCTCGAGAAGGAGCCGATGGCATGGGAAGATGACGTAAAGGCGCTGAAGACGCCGGTGCTCATCATTACCGGTGATGCCGACGTCGCGACCCTCGAACATGCCGTCGCCATGTTCCGGCTGCTCGGCGGCGGCGTCATGGGCGACATGGGCAAGCCGCTGCCGGCCTCACGGCTCGCCGTCCTGCCGGCGACTTCGCACACGGCCGTCATCACGCAGCCGGACCTGCTGCATGCCTTCATCGAGCCGTTCCTGAAGGGTCAGACGCCGAAGGGGTTCTTCGAGACCGGCGCGAATTAAGTGGAGGCGTAATGCGGTGAACGTCGACGAGATTCGCACCTTGTACTCGTATAACGAGTGGGCGACGACGCGTCTCCTCGAAGCCACCGTGGCGCTGAGCGCGCCGGACCTCGCGCGCGATTTGGGCACGAGTCATAGATCCGTCAAGGGAACGCTCGTTCATGTTCTCTGGGCCGAGTGGATATGGCTCGAGAGGTGGCGAGGCGTATCGCCCAAACACGTGTTCGCGGACGACGATTACCCGGATCTCGACGCGATCGCATCACGTGTGAGTGAAGTAGCACGCGACCAGCGAGAGTTTATCGCCGCACTCACGGACGACCACTTACTTGCCCGGTTATCGTACGAGAATCTGTACGGGGAGCGCTGGGAATACACGCTGGGCCAGATGATGCATCACGTCGTGAATCATTCCTCTTACCATCGCGGCCAGGTGGTGACGTTGTTGCGGCAAATGGGCCACAGCCCCCCACCGACAGACTTTCTCGTATTTTTCGATGAGCTGGATAAATGATTGGTTCTACCGATCTGGTACCAAAGTGGACTTCGGCGTTTCATCCGTATATTGAAAGCGAGCTCCGCGTCGCCAGTTGCTTGCCCAACGACGACGTTAGTCTTCCTCCTCGCCCTGAACGCGAACCTGGGCGCGCAAATCCTTTCCGGCACGGTCTGGGACACGGCTGCCAATACGCGCGTCGCGGCTGCGCGCGTGATTCTGCTGCAGATCGATTCCTCCCAGTCGATGGTCACGGTCGAGATAATGCCGATCCATGTGATCGCCAAAAGCCGCCGGCCACCGACGGCACTCGAGCTGTTCGAGCAGCGCAGAAAAAGCTCCGGCTACGGATATTTTCTGGACGAAAAAGCGTTGGCACGCGTGTACGCGATTGAAACCACTGATTTTCTGCGACGCATTCCCGGAGTCATCGTCGAAAGAGACTACGTGCGCCTGCGCTCTTATTGCGGGGAGCCCATTTTCGTTGTGGACGGCATCGAGTTCCGTCCACCCGCTGCAACCCAAATGGCGAATTCGATTGTGAGCCCGAGTGAAATTGCTGCCATCGAAGTCTATAAAGATGCTGCGCCGCCCGAGCTGCAGTCCGGGCTCTCCGCGAATTGGCCGTGCGGCGTCGTCGTGATCTGGACGAAGCGACGCTGAGCAGTCTCGCGATGGGCACGGGCGGGAGCGAGGAGCAGACTGCTGGTAAGCGCGTCGACTAGTACCGCCAGTGCGCGTGCGCAATGTGCGCAGGTACCGGACTGATCTTGTTCTCGCGCTCGATCATTCGTTCGGCCAGCCACTGAAACCACTCCCACGCCGTCTCGCGCTGAATCTTGCGGCGGTCTTCCTCGATGAAGGTCTTGAGCTTGCGCCACGAAATCGCGATCGAGCCGCTGAAGAAATCGTCGACCAGCTCGAGGCTCACTTCCCGGCGAAACACGAGCACGCCGAGACTCTCCCAAGTGAGCCCGACGAGAAAGACGTCGTCGTCGCCTTCGGGGCCGAGTACCTCGTAAATGTCCCGAAGCGTTGCGTCATCCGGGAGGTCGTTAATGCGATGCATGGCGCGCGTGAACGCTGGGTTCTGAAACGATCGCACCAGCTCGAACATGGCGTCACGCCGGCGTTGCTGGCGGTAATCGCGTATCTGCGTTGCGGCGAAGATTACGCCGAGCGTCACGGCCGTTGCATTGAGCAAGTCGGCGGCAGTCGAGAGATCCATCGCTTCTCTGGTATCGCTGTGGCAAAAGGTCGTTTGCTTCAGCTTAAAAGGCAGGTGAAATTGAAGCAATCCATTACTCACGTCGCGCTCGTCGTTCGAGACCACGATGAGGCGATCGCCTTCTTCACGGAAAAGCTGCTCTTCAGCCTGGTGGAGGACCAGTACATACCCGAGCAGAACAAGCGCTGGGTCGCGGTTGCTACTCCCGGCTGCACGGGCACGAGCTTCTTGCTTGCGCGTCCGATGCATGCATCATATGGCACGGTCGCAGTGTTCAAGGATCTTTACGGCAACCCCTGGGAGCTGGTGGAGAGATCGTCAGAGTAATGGCAGGCCGCATCCGTCCCGTTCGTTGCGGCCGGTGCGAGCTACAGTTCCGATCCTGACTTCATGGGTGAGGATTTCGGTCTGGTCGGCGCCGCGCGTGCGTCCGTCTGGTTCAGCGAAAGGTGGGGCATGCTGCTGGACGTGCGAGGCAGACAGGTGGGGCGCGGCGACCGCATGGGAGAGTTGTTGAAGTTGATTCAGTAGATCCGGATATCTTCCTGGAGGCGACGTGGTCCGAACCGTGATGGCATTCACCGCCGGCTTGATCGTTGGCACGGCGCCCTTCACTGCGCCGTCGTCGCAGCCGGGGAAGGCCTCTCCAATGCCGAGCGCACAGACGGTTCAGCTTCGCTTGTACACGATCGACAAAGGCAGGCTCGATGACTTTGCCGCAGCGTGGAGTGCTGGTGTGTACCCGCTGCGCCAGAAGCTCGGCGACAGAATCCCGTTTGCGGCGAAGATTCCACAAACGAATCAATTCGTATGGGTCGTGGTGCACGACGGTCCGGAGCCATGGGAAGCGTAAGAGGCCGCGTACTACAGATCGGATGAACGAAAGCGGATGTCTCCGGATCCGGCACAGTGGATCGCACGTGCCGAGCAGTTCTTCGTCGATCCGGTGGTAACGATGCCGTCGGCTCCGACTCGGTGACCTCGCCGAAGGCAGATCCGCAAGGAATGGACAGGCAATGAGCCATACGTGCGCATGAAGAGAGTTGGTATAGTCGCACACAGCGCGGAGGGCGGCGCGCTCTGTTTCATAACCGCGTGCCGCGAGGGCCAGAAGCTGCTGGGCGCGCACATGCATCCCGAAATCGTCGTCAGCGCGATTCCGATGGGTCTGAGCATGGCGAGCTGGGAGTCAGGGGATTACGACGTCGTTTCCAGCCAGCTTCGTCGTGGCGTGGAGCAAGTCGCCCAGGCCGGTGCCGATTTCTTCATCTGCCCCGACAACACGGCCCACATCGTCCTGCAGCAGATGATCGAGACGCTGCCGATCCCGGGCATCCACATTGCCGACGTCGTGTGCGACGAAATGAACGCGGCCGGCTGGAGGACGGCGGGATTGCTCGGCACGAAATGGACAATGGACGGTCCGGTGTACCCTGCAGCTCTGCGCAGGTACGGCTTTGAGCGCATCGTACCGGGCGAAGGGCAGAGGGAGCGGATCAACCGCGCGATTTTCGATGAGCTGTGTCAGGGCAGGTTCCTGCCCGCGACAACCGACCTGTTCGTCCACGTCATTCGTGATCTTGCTGCTGCGGGCGCCGATTGCGTCATTCTCGGTTGCACCGAGATCCCTCTGATCATTACCGACGAGAACTCGCCGCTGCCGGTTCTCGATTCGACGCGCCTGCTCGCGAAGCATGCGGTGAGGGAGGCTCTGAACGAAACGCCGCTATCTCGCGGTGGTGGTTGGCTCTCGATCGGTGAAGTCCCGCTGGCGCAGCACAACACTCGAGAGGTGCCATGACAGTGTTGCGCACCGATCGAATTTCGACGTTCTCGAGAGCGGGCTTCGGATCAAGGGTGATCTTTTGGCTTGTGACATACGACGACCCATGCGCGCACCTCACGCCGTTGACCGAGTCCCATCGCGATGAGAGTGACGCGATATTACGCGATTCAGGAAGTCGGCTCGAGGGTGGGGTTTCACGCGGCGACGTCATGCGAGAAGGCTGAGGGGCTGCGGTCGATACGCGGATTCCGGAATCCCGGCGAGTGTCGAGTCGTGAACGACGTCGCCCAGACCATCGCTCGTAGCGATAGCCCATGGCCAGCTTGTGCGGCGGCACGGGATTCGACCCTGTGGCTCGGGCGAGGCGGTTTACGGCGGCATCATCGCTGTCCGGCTCCTTTGATTCTGGACGAGCTGCAATGTCAGATTTCAAAGGGCCGGAAGCGACCCGATTCCTGCTCAACGACCCCGGCCGGCCGTGCGGTGGCCCGGAGTCGTCCGGCTATTCGTTCACGGGCACGACATTCTCCGCTCGGGGACCCTTCGGATCCTGCCTGACCTCATACTCCACCCGGGTGCCGGCCCTCAACGATTTGAAGCCGCTGCCCTGAATGGCCGAATGGTGCACAAAGATGTCCTTGCCGCCGCCGTCGGGCTTGATGAAGCCAAAGCCCTTTTCATCCATGAATCGTTCTACGGTGCCCGTCTCGCGTGCCATGTTCGTCTCACAGGATAAGGTATTTTGCGCCTACGTTCGGCCATGTGTGCAAATCGTGTGCGAATCTGCCCAGCGCAGCTCGCCAGCGGGCGTCACCGGGTCCGGGCGCGTCAGGTTCTGGCCCTCACCAACCTGAGCCGCGGAGCTTACCTTAATGCGCAGGCCGTTGCAACCCGGCCGTTGCCCCGAAGAGTTCAGATTAGAGCCTCCAGAACGACCCTGACGGCATCATCTTCAAGCCGGTGAACTTCTCAGCCCGGAATAATGCCAATGCACCGAGCCAAACAGACCGATCTCCCTTTCCGGGGGAGCTCGCACCACTTCGTCGGAGCCGATCACGGTGACGTCAACGTCTCCGTGTTTCTCTTCAGCGGCCTCGAGGGCAGCGGACCCGGCCCTCATCGCCACCCGTACGATGAGATCCAGTTCATCAGGGAAGGCCGCGGCATATGGAACGTCAACGGCGAGGAATTCGAGGCGGGCGCCGGTGACATCCTCGTCATCAAAGCGGGAGAGGTCCACAGCTTTCGCTGCATTGGCGACGGCCCTCTGGTACAGGTCGACGTTCACCTGAGCCCGCGCTTCATCCAGGAGAACCTTGGAGATCATTCTGCCGTGCGCGACTGAGGTTCGGTTCCTGAACCCGGGCACGGAGGCGTGTGTGGCGAACTGCCGGGCCAGGCTGTGAAGCCGGAAAAGTATTCGTCC
>JBQTJO010000090.1:0-6704 GCA_052387015.1 Gemmatimonadota bacterium | reverse complement strand
ATCTCAGCCACCTCCGCCTCGTCGCGCCCCGTCACCGTCACCGTGACACGGCCATCCTCGTGTCTGGCGACGTCGGTGTATTCGGCCTCGTCGGTCCCGTGGATATCGACTTCACCGGCGAGATCTCCGTAGTCAACGGTCCTCAATGGTCGCTGCTGAATGTCCTACACTGCGGTCCAGCTGTGATCGGCGGTGCCGGCCTGGACATAACGCCGGATCGCCGAGGCCAGCAGCTCTGCTATCGAGATCACGTGCAAGCGATCGTCGCGCTGCCGGACCGGAACCGTGTCGGTGACGAACAGCTCGCGCACGCCCGCTTCCATCAGCCGGTCCCAGGCGTTCTCGATCAGCAGGCCATGCGTTGCGGACACGTAAATCTCGGTCGCGCCTGCATCGCGGAGTGCCTGCGTGCTCTCGACGATGGTGCCGCCCGTCGAGATCATGTCATCCACGAGCAGACACGCGCGACCGCGGACGTCGCCGACCAGGTGCGTGACGTGGGTCTTGGAGCCGCTTTCCCTCCGTTTGTGCAAGACGGCCAGGTTGCTTCCGAGTCTCGTCGCGTATTCCGTGGCCATTGGCACGCGCCCGGCATCCGGCGAGACCACCATCAAATCCGGCGGCAGATGCTGTTCGATGCTGTGACACAGTGTCTCGACGGCCGTGAGCGTATCGACCGGGATATGGAAAAAGCCTTCGATCTGGAGCGTGTGAAGATCGATGGTGACGAGGTGGTCCGCCCCGGCGGCCTCCAGCAGGTCCGCCACCAGCCGGGCGGTGATCGCTTCGCGGCAGCCGTGTCGGCGGTCCGAGCGGGCATAACCGAAATACGGGATCACCACGCTGATGCGCTGCGCACCCGCGCGACGCGCCGCGTCGATGAAGGCCAGCAACTGCACGAGGTGGGTATCGACTGGGGGCGAGGTCGGTTGTATGAAGTACACCTGCTGGCCGCGCACCGGCTCTTCGATCCGGACCGAAACCTCGCCGTCCGGAAACCGCTCGATGGTGCACCGGCTCGGCGCGCAGTCCAGCTCGCGCGCAACCGCGTGGGTCAGCTCACTGTGGGCGGGCCCTCCGAAGATCGAGAAGGCTGTGATAGGCACCTCCACCGGCCGGGTCGCGGCCATACTCCGCATACCTCGTGCGCGCGTGTGCGGGGGGCGTGGTTTCATTGTTCAGTACCTTCGCATCGGCCTATGGGATCGCCCCGTTTGGCAGCGCAGAATGCAGCCATGCCAAGAGCAAAAAGGCCTCACGCGCCCGGCCAGGGTGTCCATATCACTGCCCGCGTTCAGGGGCGCGCGCACCTGTTCACCGAACCCATTCGCCACGAGATCGCGGCGATACTCTGCGAAGCCGCTGCATTCGCCGGATCGGACGTGCTCGCCCTCGCCATCATGACCAACCATTTCCACATGGTCATCAAACAGGGCCTGTTTCCGCTCGGCTGGATGATGCAAAGAGCCATGCAGCAAACCGCGCTGTTGGTCAAGCGCACGCACGGCATGCTGGATCATGTCTTCGGCGGTCGCTACTGGAGTCGCGTCTGCTCCGGTCCTGTTTATCTCCGGCAGGCGATCATCTACGCACACCTGAATCCATGGAAAGCCGGTCTTTGCACCGAACCGGAGTTATACGCATGGAGCTCACAGTCAGCGTTCAACCGCACGCCAACTGCATGGGACTGGACGCAGCGACTCGCGGTCGACCAGAGCCGCCTGCTCTTCGCTCGAGAGAGTTTCGATGACACAGACATCACGGCGAATTACAAGGCCTACATGCAATACTGGAAGCTGCGCTACCTGATGGCCGTGCCTGGCGATCGCCTGCTGTTCGAGCCGCCAGACGAACCCGATCGTCCGTGTTCTCCGAAAGGAGATGAGTACTGGGGCTCGGAATACTCGCACGCGCACCCGGATGATAAGCGCGTCGTCGAGAGGCACGATATCTGTGAGCGTGCTGTCGATATCCTGCGCTCTCTCGATCCGGATTGCAGTCTCGACATCCTGCGTCTCGCCGGTCGCTCCAGAGCGATCACGCGCGTTCGCCGGGAATTGATTGCAGCGCTGCGGTCGCTCGGCTATCCCACTCGCGCCATTTCACGCTGTCTGTTCGTCTCTCCTGCTCTGGTATCCGACGTCGGCCGGTCGATTCGCCGGGCACCTCCACCTCGCTGAACCCTGAGAGTGGCATGCGATTTTCGGTCGCAGCTGAACAATGAAAGCAGGCACCCTGCTCGTAATCCGCCACGCCCGCGCGGAGGACCGCGACGAATTCGCCAAAACCGGAGCGTCCGATGACGCCCGGCCGCTCACCGATGATGGATGGGAGCGGATGCGGGGCGCCGCAAAAGGACTGTGCGAGGTGGTGAAGGGGATCGATCTGCTCGCGACCAGTCCGCTCGTGCGGGCGCGCCAGACCGCCGAAATCGTCGCGGCCGGGTTCCAGATCGAGGACATCGTAGAGGTGTCCGCACTGCGGCCGGGCGCCGCTCCGGCCGAGCTGTATGCATGGCTGCGGGGCACCGATGCCGGCACGGTTGCAGTCGTGGGTCACGCCACGCACCTGGATGAGCTGGTCAGCTGGCTGCTCACCGGGAAGACAGATGCGATCGTCAGCATGAAAAAGGGCGCTGCTATCATGCTGGAGCTGGGCTCGCTGAAGGCAAAACAACCCGAAGCGGCCAAGCTGCTCTGGGCGCTCACACCCGGACAGCTCCGCAGCCTCGGCGCGTAACGCGCTCGGCTCTAGTCCCAGAGACTCGTACTGACGCTCAGCGCGCGGAACAGTGCGCGTTTTTTCGACTGGTGCTCCTGCATGCGGCCGAGTATGTCATCGAGCGTGCGAATGGCGTCGACGACGAACGGGCCCTTGTTCAGCATCACCGCCTCGGCTCGGCCGCTCATCGCGGCATCCGTCACTTCCGCGCGCGATACAGTCCCTTTCTTGGACAGATTTTCCAGCACCTGAGTGGCCCAGACGGTCGGAACATGCGCGGCCTCGGCAATCCAGAGGATCTCCTCCTGGAGCTCGGCCATGCGCTCGAAGCCGGCTTCCACGGCCAGGTCGCCACGCGCGATCATCACACCGCAGCTGCGACGCCGCATGGCCGCAAGCAGCAGGTGCGGCAGCTCTTCGAATCCGCGGCGCGTTTCGATCTTGAGGATGACGCCCATCTTTTCCGCACGATGTCGCTCCAGCTCGGAATACAACCTGAGCACGTCCTCCTCGCGCTGCGCGAAGGACAGCTCGATCACATCCGCCCAAGGCGCGACCACGGCCAGATCCGACAGGTCCTTCGCGCCGAGCGCCGGCATGGTCAGCTCGGTCTCCGGCAGATTGATACCGCGTCCGGATCTGAGCTTGCTACCGCCCGGCTTCGCGTCCGTCACGTGAATGAGCAGTCCCTGCTCGGTACGTTTCTCGATGACGCCGCCGATGCGTCCGTCGTCGAACCAGATCGGCTGGCCCGGCTTCACATCCTGAAACAGTCCGGCAGAGGCGGCCTCTATGCGCGGCAGCGCCTTCGGCTGTTTGTTCGTGCCGCTGCCCTGCACGACCAGCTCGAAACGGTCACCGACAGCGAGCCTGAGACGCTTGCCGTTCCCCGGTATGTCACCGGTTCTCAGCTTGCGTCCGCCCAGGTCGACCAGAATCCTGCATTCGCGACTCAGCTCGCGTTCAGCAGCACGAATGTTGTCCGCCATGCCGGCCCAGATGGCTGCATCATCGCGCGCGCAGTTGATGCGCGCGCAGTCCATGCCGGCGGCGATGTAGTCCCTGACCACGCGGGGATCCGTACCGGCTTCAGTCGGCAGGGTTACGACGATGCGCACTGCGCGATGCGCGGGTGACGGTCCGAGGAGCCGGCGCGCGTTTTCCGCGAGAATGCGTTCGCCCTCGCGGAAGCCGACGGGCGGCGGCGTGTGTTCGGGCGCGGTCGTGCCCTGTGCGAGAGAGAGCACGGCGAGCATGCGATCGAGCGTCACCAGCACGTGGGGTTCGGACCGGCCCAGTGAGGACAGCCCCGCGCGCGCGAGCCGGACTTGCAAATCGCGAATGTCGCGGCGGCGCAGGGCCAGGTAATGCGCGAGATTGCGAGCGCTGTCGAGGTTCTCGGGATGCACGGCCTGCAGGAGATCGGCCAGCTCGGCTTCGCTCGCGAGCACGTCGTCCCTGAGCTCACGTACATCCCGAGCCAGCTGCTCGAGCACTTCCCGCGTGAGCGCCTGGTCGGAGTCATTCACGGGCGTGCATCCTCCAAAACGATCTTTTGCTCGGCGGCAGCGATATGCCGGCGGGTGATCTCGATCGCGTCGGGGTTGACCGAGATGGAATCGATGCCCCAGCGGACCAGCAGCTCCGCGTATTCGGGATACACGGATGGCGCCTGCCCGCATATCGAGCTGGCAATGCCGAGTCGGCGCGCTTCGCGAATAATGCCCTGAATCGCGTCGAGCACGGCCTTGTCGCGTTCGTCGAAGAGCGGCGCCAGGACCTCACTGTCGCGATCGACGCCGAGAACGAGCTGCGTCAGATCGTTGGACCCGATGGAGACGCCGCTCACACCCAGACCCACGTACTCCTCCAGCCAGCTCGTGATGGACGGCACCTCGGCCATGACCCAGAGCTGAATACGCGGATCCCGGCCGAGTTCGCTTTCGTCAATGAGACGCTTGCACTCGCGCATTTCCGAGCCGGTGCGCGCGAACGGGATCATGACATGCAGGTTGTCGAACTCGGTACGCACCCGCTGGAGCGCACGCAGCTCGAGCGCGAAGAGCTCCGGCTCGCGCGTATAGCGGAAGCAACCGCGATAGCCGAGCATCGGATTCGCCTCCTCGGGCTCGTAACGCTCGCCGCCCTCGAGACCGCGAAACTCGTTGGATCGAAAATCCATGGTGCGGTAGAGGACCGGACGCGGGTGGAACGCGCTGGCAAAGGTGCGGAGATCACTTGCGACGCGGTCGACGAACTCGTCACCCCGTCCCTCCTGCAGCAACAGACGGGGGTGCACGCCATCGAGCGCGGAAAGAATCATGAACTCGGCGCGTAATAATCCGACGCCGTCGACCGGCCGGCGCGCGACTTCGTCAGCCAGCTTCGGCTCCGCGAGATTCACGTAGAGGCGCGTCGCGGTGACCGGCGCGGTCGCGACCGTAGCTGCAGCTTCTGCTTCGCGCTCGGCAGCAGGCGGTTCGGAAGCTTCAGCTTCGGCGCCTGCACGAACGACCCCCTCACGCGCATCCACGGTGACCTTCGTGCCGTCGCGCAGGCGCCGGGTCGCGTCATGCGCGCCCACGATACAGGGCAGGCCGAGCTCGCGTGAGACGATCGCCGCGTGCGAGGTCATGCCGCCGGCATCAGTGACAATGGCCGCCGCGCGCTTCATGATCGGAACCCAATCCGGCGCCGTGCGTGGCGCGACCAGAATCTCGCCTTGCTTCAACTTGTCGCCTTCGGCGGGCGAGCCGAGCACGCGCACCACGCCGGCCGCGCGGCCGTGACTCGCGCCGAGGCCACGAGCAAGAATCTTCGCCCCGTTCTCTTTCGCCGGCACCTCCTCGGCCGGCGCCGTCTCCGCGCGCGGCTCCTGGAGCGTAGTCACGGGACGCGTCTGGACGATGTAGATCTCGCCCTTCTCGATCGCCCACTCCGCATCCTGGGGCGCGCCGTAATGCTGTTCGTCGGCGATGCCGAGCTCCGCCAGCGCGCGGATCTCTTCAGCGCTCAGGACCTGCGCCGCACCCTTCTCTTCCGGCAGATCGACCCGCACGTTCTCGCGACCGCCACGGTTGCGAACGAGCATAAATTCCTTGCGGCCGATCGCCTTCTGTACCAGCTCGCGGCTCTGCTTGTCGACGTCGTAATGATCCGGCTCGACTTGCGCGCCCACCACGACTTCGGCCAGACCCCACGCTGCTTCGATCACCAGCCTGGCACGATCGCGGGTGGCCGGATCGACAGTGAAGAGCACGCCCGCCTTCTCGGCATCGACCATCTTCTGCACGACTACGGCGATGGGCGCTTCCTCGACGAGTCCCTGCTGAATGCGATAGAACAGCACACGCGCGCCAAAGCTGGAGGCCCAGCAGTCTCTGACGCGCGCGAGCAGGTCGTCCGCGCCGCGCACATTGAGGAAGCTCTCGAACATGCCTGCAAAGGAGAACTGCTCGGTGTCTTCGATGGTGGCTGATGAGCGTACCGCTACGAACGGCTCTTCGGTGCGTCGCGCCAGCTCGTCATAGGCTTCGGCGATTGCATCACGGACGTCGTCGGGGATGGCTGCGCGACGGATGAGGTCCTGCAGCGATTCGGCGCTGCGCCGGAGTTCCGCGGGATCGCCGACTTGAAGCTGCTCGAGTTGTTCGCTGATCTGGTGGGCGAGGCCACTCGCCTCCTGGAAGCGGCGATACGCGTCGACCGTGACTGCGAAGCCTTCCGGAACGGGCAGCTCGGCGCGAGTCATTTCGCCGAGATTCGCACCCTTACCGCCCACCAGCGCGACGTCGTCTCTGCCGAGATCCTCGAACCACCGTATGAAGGCCATCGCCTTCGGATCCCGGAGCAAGACGCACGCCGTGTCAGTCGAATGGCGGCCGAGCTTTCAGTCGCGCATCAGTCGATCGGCCGGCCGGTCCGGAAATCGAAGAGCGTGACGCGCCGCAAGCGGTAGTACGCCAGCCAGTACGTACGTACCG
>JBQTJO010000089.1:0-3164 GCA_052387015.1 Gemmatimonadota bacterium | reverse complement strand
TCTTTCCACCGTGCTCGACTCAAGTCCCGACAACGTCCAGCCTACTGATCACTCCCATGCTATCCGGCACCGACGACGACAGCGAATCTTCACGTAATGGCCGCCGGCTCCAACCCGTCACGGCCTCTTACGGCACGTGGAAGTCACCGATAGCGGCCCAAACTGTGGCGGCGGGCGCCCTCCGGTTAGGCGGTGTCAGCCTCGACGGCAAGGACCTCTACTGGATCGAGGGGCGGCCTGAAGAAGGTGGCCGCAATGTCCTCGTCAAGCGGAGCGTCGATGGGAGGATCGCGGACGTCACGCCAGCGGGGGCCAATGTGCGGACACGCGTGCACGAGTATGGCGGCGCCGCGTACGTAGTGTCCCGCGGCACGATCTACTACTCCGAATTCGTCGATCAGCGCTTGTGCCGGCTCGAGCCCGGAGGCCTACCCGAGCCCCTCACTCCGCCCGGCGATTGGTTTTACGCCGATGGCTGCATCAACCCCTCGCACACGCGGCTCGTGTGCGTGCGCGAGGATCATACGAAGAACGGCCACGAGCCCGTCACGACGCTCGTGAGCGTGCCGCTCCACGGCCCGCCGACCGCGGGACAGGTCATCGTCTCTGGACACGATTTCTACTCAACACCCCGTTTTAGTCCCGACGGTTCGCGGCTGTCATGGCTCGCGTGGCGCCATCCGAGGATGCCGTGGGACGGCACCGAGCTGTGGGTCGCGAACGTCGCACGCGACGGCACACTCGAGGAGCCGCAGCGCATAACCCGTGGCGACACCGACGCGATCTTTCAGCCCGGGTGGTCACCGGACGGCACGCTGTACTTCGTCTCGGATCGCACCGGTTGGTGGAATCTCTATCGCGTTGGCAACGACCGTGTGGAATTGGTGCACGCAATGGCAGCCGACTTCGGACGCCCGCAATGGCAGTTCGGAATGTCGACCTGGGTGTTTGCCGATCCGTCACGCCTGGTCGTGACCTATCAGCAGCTCGGGCGTTGGCGCCTGGCGACGATCGATTTGCGGACCGGCACTTTCACGCCGGAACGCACGGAACTGGAACCGGGCGAGAATATCATCGCGACCCACACCCATGCCATGTTCGTGGGCGGTTCGGCGGCCGCGCCTGATGCGGTGGTCTGCGTCCATCTTGAGACCGGTACGGCCGAGACATTCCGAGCCGCGTCGGACGTGGCCCTCGACGAGGATTGTCTGTCGGTGCCCGAGCCGATCGAGTTTCCAACCCGTGGTGACCTCACGGCGCATGCGTTCTTCTACGCGCCGCGCAATCGAAACTTCACCGCGCCGCCCGGTGAGCGGCCTCCCCTGATTGTCATCAGCCATGGCGGTCCCACTGCGTCCGCCAGCGCGCGCTTGAATCTGGAAGTGCAGTACTGGACCAGCCGGGGCTTCGCCGTGGTCGATGTGAACTACGGTGGTAGCTCCGGGTACGGGCGGACGTACCGGCGGCGGCTGAACGGCCAGTGGGGCGTGGTCGATGTGACCGACTGTGTGAACGCGGCGAAATACCTGATCGCGCACGGCCACGCCGATCCCGATCGCCTCGTCATCCGAGGCCGTAGCGCCGGAGGCTACACGACCTTGGCGGCGCTGACCTTCCATCCGGATGTGTTCAAAGCTGGCGCGAGCTATTACGGCATCAGCGATCTCGAAGCGATGGGGCGCGAGACGCACAAATTCGAGTCGCGGTATCTCGACACCCTGATCGGACCGTACCCCGCCAAGCGGGACATTTACCGCGCGCGATCCCCAATCCATGTCGTCGATCGGCTCGCGTGCCCGCTCATTTTGTTCCAGGGACTCGAGGATCGCGTGGTGCCGCCGAATCAATCGCGGATGATAACGGACGCCGTGCGAGCGAAGGGTGTGCCAGTCGCGCTTCTCACCTTCGAGGGCGAGCAACACGGATTCCGCAAAGGCGACACGATCGTCCGCTGCCTTGAAGCCGAGCTGTACTTCTATGGCGCTGTCTTTGGTTTCGTACCTGCGGATCGGCTGTCACCGATCCTGATCGACAATATCGATCGGGATAAGCCGAAGTTCGATGCCGTACGCTGAGCATTTCACGTCATTACACCCGCAAGAGCGGTATCTGTTGCATTGGAGCCCTGGCCCTCTCTATAATGGCCAGGCTGGCAGTAGGCTCGTAACCGATAGTTCTACTACACATCGATGGCGGGTCGATGCACTTCGCGGGAGGAAAGTCATATGGAATGGGCGAAGCCCGAGTTCACCGTCGTCGCCGTGACGATGGAAGTGACCGCCTACGCGGCCACCAAGTAGGGGCCTGCGGCGGGGCTCCCCGTGAGCCCCGCCTCGAGCTGGCGTGGATGTTCTTCTGCTTGGAAGCGCCGCCGGCGGCGGCTTTCCCCAGTGGAACTGCTGGTGCCCGCGCTGTCGTATAGCCCGCACTGATCCTTCCGCCGCCAAGCCTCGGACGCAGTCGTCCGCAGCCATCAGCGTCGACGGGCGCCGGTGGTTTCTCCTGAATGCCTCTCCCGATGTGCGCGAGCAGTTGCGATGGGTGCGGACGGAAGACGCCATTGTAACGGTTCGGCATGTTCCAATCGAAGGGGTCCTGGTCACGGACGCTGAGATCGACCACACGCTTGGCATCGTGTTATTGCGCGAGGCCAGACATCTTCCCTTCTATGCGATGCCGGCCATCCAATCCATACTCGAATGCGATTCTCGTCTGTTGCCGACGACACGCGCGTTCAGCGAGGTGCCCGTGACGACCCTCGCCCTGAATACATGGGTGCCCCTTCTCTACCGTGACGGCTCCACGAGCGGCCTCGTCGTGGAAGCCTTCTCAGTACCCGCCGGCCCCCCTCGTTTTGCGATGCGGGAAGAGGAGGGACACACGGTCGGATTCATGCTGCGAGAGGAGGCGAGCGGCAAGATGTGCGCGTTCGTACCCGGATGCGGCGGTCTCGATGCCGCGCTCCTCGAACGCCTGGCCGAGGCGGACGCGCTGCTCTTCGACGGCACTTTCTGGGAGGACGACGAGCTCATCGCCCTGGGCATCGGCGACCGGACGGCGCGAGAGATGGATCATCTTCCGATCGCCGGCCCCGGCGGAAGCCTCGAACAGCTTGCCGCGCTTCCGTGCCAGTACCGCGTTTATACGCACATCAACAACACGAA
>JBQTJO010000088.1:0-1553 GCA_052387015.1 Gemmatimonadota bacterium | reverse complement strand
GGTTGGCACGTTAGGAACCGCCTAGACAAATGCGTCGACCGACCTTCTACCAACCGAGAGCAGGAGCTCGAGCAGCGCCACTTTCACGGCACGTCGTCCGTGTACCTCTTGGTTTTAGCGTTCATCGTCGGTGGGACGATCGCGGTCGTCGATGCGGTCGCGGGTGTTAACAGGCGCACGTCAGTCCTTGGGGGCACGGCAGTCTGTATTGCAGTCGCGGCTTGGCTTTGGAGACTCGACGTAAAGACACGTCGTGACAGCGCGAGGTGGAACCGGCGTTGGGCGACACTGGCCCGTATGGACGATGCGCGACTCAATGAGGAATTGGTCCGCACCGGCCTTCGTCCCGAGCTATCGCCTTCGACGCCGAATGCGTCGCGTGCCGGCTAACCCGGCGCTGCACCCGACGGCCGATGAGATGGGCGCGGCCGCGGGTGAGCGCCATCGTTAGGCGCCATGAGTGACGACGCACGAGCACCTCTCGCTCCGGTCTCAGCCGCAGAGCGATACGAGTTCCTCGACGTGCTGCGGGGCGCGGCGCTCCTCGGAATCGTCACCGCGAACACGTACCTGTATTCGCTGTACTACCGACTCTCCGACGCAGCCAAGACAGCCCTGCCGACGGCGGCCACCGACGGTGCGGTGGAGTTCATCGAGTTGTGGCTGGTCGAATTCAAGTTCTACACACTCTTCTCGCTGCTGTTCGGGGTCGGCTTTTCGATACTGCTCAGTCGCGCGAGCGCCAAGAGGATCGCATTCCGCCGCTTTTTCGTGCGGCGCGCTGCTTTCCTGTTCCTGATCGGCGCGGCGCACGCGGTTTTCGTGTGGCAGCACGACATCCTCGGAGCGTACGCGCTGTGCGGAGTAAACCTGCTGCCGTTCGTCTCAGCTCGACCGCGCACGATCATGACCGTCGCCGTCGCCTCGCTGCTGGCCCCGATCGTCCTGCACCCGCTCGGAGGCGTTCCGGTCGGCTGGCTGACCGATGCGCAAGCGGCGCTGTACGAGCGCTACGGCTATACACGCGAGACGGTACTGTTGACCTACACCGAAGGCAGCGTCGCAGAAATTGTGCGCCTCAATGCCTGTAACTGGATCGGCCAGGTCAAGGGCCTGATCAGCAGCGGCATTGTCTTCAGGGTCTATGGCTGCTTCCTGCTCGGCTTCCTGTTCGGGCGTCTAGAGATCTACAAACAGCTTCCGCAGCACCGGGTGCTGATCAAGCGAATAGCGCTGTGCGGCCTTTCAATCGGGTTGCCGCTGAACTTCTTCTACGCCAGGGTCTTCGAGACACGTACCTGGGCGGATGTGTTGCTCGGCAGTTTCGCCGTATTGCCTCTGAGTCTCGCGTACGCCGCGCTGCTGTGCCTGATCTGGCTCGGCCCCGAAGGACCACGTCGGCTGCGCCACTTCGCGCCGGTCGGTCGCATGGCGCTGACGAACTATATCGGCCAGAGCGTCATCTGCACGCTGATCTTCTACAACACCGGGCTCGGACTCGCCGGAACGGTCGGACCGACGATCTACATCCCGATCGGATTCGCGGTCTATGC
>JBQTJO010000087.1:0-5542 GCA_052387015.1 Gemmatimonadota bacterium | reverse complement strand
GCGGCGGCGATGACCTTGGGGTGGTGCGTGAGGCCGAGATAATTGTTCGACCCCACCATGATCTTCTTCTCGCCGCGGATGATCACCTCGGTGTCGTACGACTCTGAGATCGGCTGGAAATAAGGGTAATAGCCAGCCGCCATCACTTCTCTGGCCTTTGTGAACCGATAACACTTTTCGAACAGACTCATCCGTTACGGCGCTCCATGAGGACTTACAACCATCCATTCTCGAAATACCACCGCGCGGTTTCAGCCAGCCCCGCTTGCAGTGGAATCTGCGCTTCGAATCCGAAATCGCGCCGGGCCAGCTCCGTCTCGCAAAGCCAGCCTGGCGCCAGCAGCTCGCGCGCCTTGTCGCGATTGAAAATCGTGCTGCGTCCGAACAGCCTCGCGACCGTCTCGCTGGCCGCGGCCGCGCTCGCAATCAGCGCGCCCGGCAGCCTGACAATGCGCGCCTTCGTGCCGACCGCGCGCGCGACCATGGCCGCCATGTCGCCCATCGAGTAGGCCTGCGGCTCGGCTATGTGATACAAGCCGCGAACGCCGGCGCGCGTTCCAGCCAGAATCAGCGCGCGCGCCAGGTCGGCGGCATGCAGCATCTGCAGCCGGCGCTCGGGCCCGCCGGGCAGCAGCACGACGCCGCGCCGCGCCATGCGAAAAAACTCGTACACGTCACGATCGCGCGGGCCGTAGACCGCGGGCGCGCGCAGAATGACGACTTCGCCGATCCCGGCTACTGCTTCACAGATTTTCTCGCCCGCCAGCTTGGTGCGCCCATACGCCGTGAGTGGCCGCGGCGCATCGGCGCGCGTGACCGGCCGCTCATCATAGCTCGGGCCCGCTGCCGCCAGCGAGCTGAGATACACCAGCCGCTTCGGGCGCGGACTTGCGGCGAGAATCGCCTCGGCCACGGCCTGCGTGCCCGCCGCGTTGGCGCGCTGGTACTCGTCCATGCTGCGGGCTCGGGTCGCCGCCGCGAGGTGCAGCACGGCATCCGCTCCACTCACCGCCTCGCGCAATGCTGCTGCGTCTGCGAGTGAGCCGCGCACACAGGAAACGCCCTGCCGCTCCAGCTTTTCCGCGTCGGATTGCTTGCGCACCAGCGCCCGCAACCGGAACGGCTGGCCGCGCGCCGCTTCAACCACGTGTGAGCCGACAAATCCCGTCGCACCCGTTACAAGCAGTGTTTCAACGGCCACAGGATTGCTCCTGAAAACTGCTTCTTGGCGACGGAAAAGGCAATGTTGTGTAAGTGCAAGGTGTTCTAGGTAATTACGCCGCCCAATATAGCGCCGATTCTGCTCAACGCGAAGCGCAACTGCTCATCCGTGATGACGGCGGGCGGTGTGCAGGCGAGCACGTTGGCGTGCGTGCCCTCGGCGAGGACCAGGACACCCGCGTGCAGCGCCTCGCTGCACACCTGTCGTGCGCGTTCGGTGTCGGGAGATCCATCTTCGGCCACGAGCGGAACGCCCCGCAGCAGGCCGAGCCCGCGCGCTTGCATTCCCCATTCGGCGGCCTGCTCGCAAATGAGATCGCCCAGGCGAAGCGCGCGCTCGAGCAGCCCCTCGCGTTCGATGGTGTCGAGCTGCGCAATCGCCGCGGCGCACGCGATCGGATTACCGAGAAAGGTGCTGGTGTGGATCGCCTCGCCCGCGGTCGGCGGCCAGGCGCGCATCACGTCGGCGCTGCCGATGCAGGCGCTGATCGGCAGTGACCCGCTCAAGCCTTTCCCGATGACGACGATGTCGGGCACGACATCCCAGTGCTCGCACGCGAGCCAGCGTCCGGTGCGGCCGCAGCCCGTGTAGACTTCGTCGAAGATCAGGACGCGCGAGTGGCCATCACAGCGCGCGCGCAGGGCGTGCAGAAACGCCGGATGCGGTACCACGATGCCGCCCCGCCCCTGAATGGGCTCGACGATCACGGCGCCAATATCGTTTTCGGCGAGCAGCGCGTCGATCTCGCGCAGCGCATCATCGCACGATTCGTTTTCGGCCGGGAAACGCGCGAAGTGCACGCCGGCAAAGAGCTGCCGCTCGAACGGCTCGCGAAAATGCGAGCGGTGCGTGACGCTCAGCGCGCCGTAGGTGAGGCCGTGATACGAATCCCGGAAAGCGAGCATGTCGCTGCGGCCGGTGCGCATGAGCGCAGTCTTGAGCGCGGCTTCGACGGCTTCTGCACCACTGCTGGCGAGCATGGTCACGCGCAGCGGATCGGGCATTACGCGGGCGAGCCGCTCGAGCAGCTGCACCTTCAGCTCGGCGGGGTGCACATCGCCGAGCGCGTGCGGCAGCCGCGCCGCCTGTTGCCGAATCGCGCTGACGACGGCCACGCTGGCATGGCCGGCGGTCGCGACGCCGAAACCGGCGGTCAGGTCGACGAAAACGTTGCCATCCACATCGCGCACGTTTGCGCCGCGCGCTTCGGCCCAGAAGATGGGCGGCTCCGGTGACAGCGCGGTGATATTGGGCGATTCGACGGCGGCCAGCCGGCGCGCCAGCTGCTGCGAGCGCGGACCCGGTACTGGCGTGATGAGGTGGGGCAGCGTGTCACCGGTCAGCGGCGAGTGAGGACCGGTGAGCGGCGCCTGAGGCGTCACCGGCTTCGGCGAAGCAGCGCGGTTGCGGCCGCGCCCACCAGCGCGCCGGCGATCGCGAACGCGGCAATCGCGATCGCCCGTTCACGCAGCGTGTGCTCGACCGCGCTCGGCACGGCCGGCCAGCCGGCATCGTACGGCGGAATCGTACCGACATCCTCGTGCGAGATGTCGCTCTCCAGCTCGCGCTCCATGCCGCACATCAGGCAGCGTGCGACGGCAGCGGTTTTCGCGGAACGATTCGCGTAGTGCAGCTCCGCGCCGCAGCTCGCGCATTCCGCGCCGGACGGCAGCGGCTCGATCATGTCGTAGAGCGCGCGCCGCGAGACGCCGAGCCGGTTCGAGATCTCGGCCACCGAAGCCTCGGACTCCCAATAGAGGCGGTTCGCCTCCGGTGCAACGGACGGTCTTTCCACGCGGCTAATGTGGCCAAAGCCCGCCCGTCAGGCAATTATCACGACATGATTTCGGAGAACCGATTGCGCCCGCCGCGCTTGCAGCAGGGCTCGCGCGTGGCCCTGATCGCGCCGGCGGGCCCGCTGGCGGAAGAGCGCATTGACCTCTCGCTCGAGCGCTGCCGTTCCCTCGGTCTCGAGCCGGTGCTGGGCGCCGCCGCGCGCAAGCGCTCAGGCTACTTCGCCGGTCACGACCAGGAGCGCACGGCCGACCTCCAGACCGCGATCGCGGATCCCTCGATCGATGCGATCTGGGCTTTGCGCGGCGGCTACGGCACGATGCGGCTGCTCGAGCACGTCGGCTTCGCGCCCTTGCGGGTGCGCCCGAAGGCGTTCGTCGGATTCAGCGACAACACGACGCTGCACCTCACGTTTTTCAACGCGGGGCTGATTTCGTTTCACGGGCCGCACCCCGGCGGCGATTTCCCGCCGGAAACGCGTGCGGCTTTCGAGCGCGTGCTCTTTTACGACGAACCCGCAGGCAGGCTGCCGCTGCGCGCACAGGATCCCGCACCGCGCACGTTGCGGGCGGGCCGCGCGCGCGGTCCGCTGATCGGCGGCAATCTTTCGGTGCTCGCGGCTGCCTGTGGCACCGCGGGCTGCATGCAGGCCCGCGGCTGCATCGTTTTCATAGAAGACGTCAGCGAGCCCGCCTATCGCATCGATCGCGCGCTGACTCAGCTGCTGCTGTCGGGCGCGTTCGTGGGCGTTGCGGGGTTCGCGTTCGGCCGCTTCACGGAGGCGCCACCCTCGGAAAACGACCGTCCGATTGCAGACGTCCTGTTCGAGTTCGCGGATCGGCTGGCTGTGCCGGCAGTGCTCGATTTTCCGATCGGCCACATCGAGCACAACTGGACGCTGCCGGTCGGTGTGCCGGCCGAGCTGGATGCCGGCGCGGCCACGCTCGCCATCGTCGAGCCCGCCGTGCGCTGAGCCGTGAGCCAGGCGAACCGGATCGAAACCATGGCTGTGAAGCTCGCGGCCTACGCGCGGCGCGCCGCGCTCGACCCTGCCGTGCTGATCGCGGCTTACCAGCTGAGTGTTGCTCACCGGCTGGGTGTTCTGGGCGACGTTTTCCACTTCGACCTTCTGCATCCAGCGCGTACCGCGCTCATCCTCCTCGAGGACGCCGGCTGTACGGATGATGTCGTGCTCACGGCCGCGACGCTCACCGAATCGGAGTTGCCGGAGCTGCGTGTGGCCGAAGCCGAGGTGCGCGCCGCCTTCGGCGAGCGCGTCGCGGGGCTCGCCGCGTCGGTGCCGCGGCCGGCCGACGCGGGTGAAGCGCTGCTCGAGCAGCTCGTGAGTGTGCCGCACGACGTCGCCCTGATCGCGGTTGCCGAACGGCTCGACCACGCGCGCCATCTCCATTTTCGCGAGCCCGCCCTCTGGCGTCCCTGCCACGCGCAGATCGAGCATGTGTACGTGCCCTTTTCGCCTCGGGTCAGCACTGCGCTCGAGACCCGCCTCGCGCGTTGGAGCGCCGCGTTTGAAAGACGATACATTCCAACGGCTTGACGCCATCTTGCCACAGCCGCACGTGGCTTGCACTATTGCGCTTGCCGGACGCGTTCGACTTCGAAAATCAAGGATTCAGGCGGAATGCCCTACGTTATAGCCGAGCCGTGCATTGGTACCAAGGACGCCAGCTGTGTGGAGGTTTGTCCGGTCGATTGCATCTACGAGGGTGAGGACCAGTACTACATCCACCCCGACGAGTGCATCGATTGCGGCGCGTGCGAGCCGGAATGCCCGGTCACGGCCATCTTCCCCGACACCGACGTGCCCGCCGAGTGGACGAACTACATTGAGAAGAACCGCGCGCATTTCGACAAATAGAATTCTGCTCTTCGGGTGGCTCGCTCTTGCGGGGGCATGTGTACAGACCCCGCCTCCGCCTCCGCATCCGCCTCCGCTCCCGCGCACCAACGAGGTATCACCCGAGCTGCGGCAGGAGCTGACCCGTCTGATGGACGAATCCGCGGCCGCATGGAACCGCGGCGATCTCGACGCCTTCCTCGCGACCTACAAGGATGACGCGCGCACCGCTTTCATGGCGCCGCAGATCACGTACGGCATCCCGGCCATCAAGGCCCGCTACGCACGCACGTACTTCAAGGAGGGCAGGCCGAAGGCGCAGCTGAGCTTCGGCGATCTGAAGTTCCGCCCGCTGGGCGAGGACTACGTGCTGATGACCGGGCGCTGGTACCTGGTCGATGCGGACGCGAAGCAGCAGGAAGGCTATTACACGCTGATCTGGGAGCAGACGCCGGACGGCTGGAAAATGATCCACGATCATTCGTCCTAGCGGAGGCGGAGGCGGAGGCGGAGGCGGGTGCGGAGGCGGGTGCGGAGGCGGGTGCGGAGGCGGAGGCGGAGGCGGAGGCGGGTGCGGGTGCGGGTGCGGAGGCGGAGGCGGTGGCGGGTGCGGAGGCGCAAATAACAGAGGCGCGTCCATCGGATTGGATCTCGCCTCTTTTCTTCTG
>JBQTJO010000086.1:0-11126 GCA_052387015.1 Gemmatimonadota bacterium | reverse complement strand
GTCGGCTTTCGCGTCGCGCCATCCAGGACATCGTCCGCAAGGCGATCGCGGCCGGCTCTGAGAACGGCGACATGTCACCGCACGCCCTCCGCCACAGCTTCGCAACGCACCTGCTCGATGCCGGCGCCGATCTGATGGCCGTCAAGGAGCTGCTCGGCCACGCCTCGCTCAGCACGACCAGCATTTATACACACACGTCCAGGGACCGCCTCAAGAAGGTCTACGCCCAGGCTCATCCACGCGCCTAACGCCCATACGCCCTTCCGCCCATCCGCCCCTGCCCGTACATTCCTGCCAATATGACACACGACTCATCTATGAAGGCGACGACCATCGTCGCCGTACGGCATAACGGCCACGTCGCGCTCGGCGGCGACGGTCAGGTCACCATGGGCGACGCGGTCATGAAGGCCACCGCCCTGAAGGTCAGAAAGCTGCGTGACGGACGAATCCTGGCCGGCTTTGCGGGCTCGGTGGCGGATGCGTTTACGCTCTTCGAGAAGTTCGAGGAGAAGCTGGAGCGCTATCCGGCCAACCTGTCGCGGGCCTGTGTCGAGCTGGCGAAGGACTGGCGTACGGACCGCTACTTGCGCCGCCTGGACGCGCTGCTGGCGGTGGCCGATGCACAGCATCTATTCGTGATCAGCGGAGACGGCAACGTGATCGAGCCGGATGATGAAATTGCGGCGGTCGGCAGTGGCTCCGGCTATGCGATCGCGGCGGCGCGCGCACTCAAGACCCACTCCGGCCTCGGTGCGGCCGAGATCGTGCGCACCTCACTCCAGATCGCGGCCGACATCTGCATTTACACGAACGCCAACATCACGGTCCTGGAGCTGGATGCCTGAATTGCTGGATGAATTGGAGACCGGTCCCGAAGCGGCCGAGACCGATGGCTGGCTCGATGAGCTCACACCGCGTCAGATCGTGGAGGAGCTGGACAAATACATCGTCGGCCAGAAGGCGGCGAAGCGCGCGGTGGCGATTGCATTGCGCAATCGCTGGCGTCGTCAGCGGGTGGAGGATGATCTCCGCGAGGAGATCATGCCCAACAACATCATCCTGATCGGGCCGACCGGCGTCGGCAAGACGGAGATCGCGCGCCGGCTGGCGCGCCTGGCGGGCGCGCCCTTCGTCAAGGTCGAAGCATCGAAATTCACGGAAGTCGGTTATGTCGGGCGCGACGTCGAATCGATGGTGCGCGACCTGGTCGACTTTGCGGTCAACATGGTGCGGGACGAGCGCGAGGCGGATGTCGAAGAGCTGGCGACGCAGCATGTCGAAGAGCGCCTGCTCGATCTGCTGCTGCCGCCGGTCGCGGAGGATGAAAAGCGGCCGGGCGAAGCGGAAGCGCCGCGTGCATTCGTGGTGGGCCAGGATGGCGCGGTCGAGGTGGACGGCCGGGAGCGGCGTGAGCGCACGCGCGAGAAGCTGCGCGCGCTGCTCGTGGCTGGCAAGCTCGAGGATCGCAGCGTCGACGTCGAGGTGACCCAGACGCCGCAGATCGAGAACATGATGATTCCGATCGGCGGCGTAGAGGGCATGGACAATTTCACGGAGATGCTGCAGGACCTGCTGCCGAAGCGGAAAAAGCGCCGCACGGTGACGGTCGCGGAAGCCCGGCGCATTCTGTTGCAGGATGAGCTGGACAAGCTGGTCGACATGGAGGAGGTGGTCAACGAGGCGCTCGAGCGCACCGAGGACATGGGCATCATCTTCCTGGACGAGATCGACAAGATCGCGGGTGCGCGCGGCGGCGCGGGCGGACCGGACGTGAGCAGGGAAGGGGTGCAGCGCGATCTGTTGCCGATCGTCGAAGGCAGCACCGTGCAGACCAAGTACGGCATGGTTCGCACGGAGCACATCCTCTACATCGCCGCGGGTGCGTTCCATGTCGCCAAGCCCAGCGATCTGATCCCGGAGCTGCAAGGGCGCTTTCCGATCCGGGTCGAGCTCCAGCCGCTCACCGAGCAGGACTTCGTGCGTATTCTGCAGGAGCCGAAAAACGCGCTCATCCGGCAGTACAAGGCGCTGATCGAGGCAGAGGGTGTCGCGCTGGACTTCGCGGCGGACGCCGTCGACGAAGTCGCGCGTATCGCGGCGGATGTCAACAGCCGGATGGAGAACATTGGTGCGCGCCGCCTGCACACGGTCATGACTACGCTGCTCGAAGACATTCTTTACGACCTGCCGGAGGTAAAGGAAACCGGCGGTACCATCCGCATCGATGGCGCTTTCGTGCGCAACCGCCTGAAGAGCGTGCTTGAAGACGAGGACCTGCGCAAATACATCCTGTGAAACGCGATTTCCTGGCAATACCCGATTTCTCGCGCGAGGAGCTGTACGAGCTGCTCGCGCTCGCGCGGCGCATGAAGAGCCGGCGCTATGAGGAGCAGCCGTTGCGGGGCAAGACGCTGGCGATGATCTTCGAAAAAAGCTCGACGCGCACGCGCATGTCGTTCGAGGTCGGCGCATTTCAGCTCGGCGGCCACGCCCTCTTTCTCTCCTCACGCGACATCCAGATCGGCCGGGGCGAGCCGCTGAAGGACACGGCCCGTGTGCTGTCGCGCTATGTGGACGGCATCATGATCCGCACTTTCGCCCATGCGAACGTGGAGGAGCTGGCGAAGTTCGCGCGTATACCCGTCATCAACGGCCTGACCGACCTGCTGCACCCCTGCCAGGTGCTGGCCGATCTGCTGACCGTGCAGGAGAGCTTCGGCGAGCAGCTCGAAGCGCGCCGGATCGCCTGGATCGGCGATGGCAACAACATGGCGAATTCCTGGCTGAATGCCGCGTACGTATTCGGCTTCGAGCTGCGGCTGGCCTGTCCGGACGGCTACCTGCCGAACGGCGCCATCGTGCAGCGCGCGCGCACGCGCGCGAAGATCGTGCTGACCACTGATCCCGCCGAGGCCGCCCGCGATGCCGACGTCATCAACACCGATGTATGGGCGTCGATGGGTCAGGAGGAAGAGGCGGAGCTGCGCAGGAAGGCGTTCGAGGGTTTTCATGTCGACGCCGCGCTCATGAGCCGCGCCGCGCCGAACGCGATCTTTCTGCACTGCCTGACCGCTCACCGGGGCGAAGAAGTCGCTGAAGTCGTGATCGAAGGGCCGCAGTCGCGAGTGTTCGACGAAGCCGAAAACCGCCTTCACGTGCAGAAAGCACTGATGGCCACCGTGATGAGATAGTGGAGGGGATGAGATGGGGGAAGCTCTGAAGCGAACGCCGTTGCACGGAGAGCACGCAGCCGCCGGCGCCAGGCTGGTGCCGTTCGCCGGTTACGAGATGCCGGTTCAGTACAAGACCGGCATCATCGCAGAGCACGAGGCCGTGCGCAGGCGCGCCGGCCTGTTCGACGTATCGCACATGGGCGAGATCGAGGTGCGCGGTCCCCAGGCGCTCGATCTCGTGCAGCACGTCACGACCAACGACGCGTCGAAGCTGGTGGTCGGGCAGGCGCAGTATTCGGTCATGTGCCGGGAGGACGGCGGCTGCATTGACGACTGCATCGTCTATCGGTTCGAGGACGTATACATGATGGTCGTCAACGCATCCAACCGCGCTAAGGACCGCGACTGGATCGAGCATAATGCCGACCGGTTCGATGTCCAGGTGACCGACAAATCCGATGAGATCGCGCTGCTCGCGCTGCAGGGCCCGAAGGCACAGGAGATCCTTGCGACCGTGACCGACGTCGCGCTGGACTCAATTCAGTACTACCACTTCGGCACGGGCGCTGTGGCCAATATACCGGCGGTGATCAGCCGCACCGGTTACACCGGCGAGGATGGCTTCGAGCTGTACGTGAATGCACGCGCTGCGGCCGATCTCTGGAAGCGCCTGCTGGTGGCGGGCGCCAACGAGGGATTGATACCGGCCGGGCTGGGCGCACGTGATTCGCTGCGCCTCGAGATGGGCTACGCCCTGTACGGCAACGATATCGACGATCGCCATACGCCGCTCGAGGCCGGGCTGGGCTGGGTCACCAAGCTGGACAAGGGTGGTTTCGCTGGCCGGCGCGCGCTGGTTCAGCAGAAAGAGGACGGCATGCGCCAGCGCCTGATCGGCTTCGTTCTCAAAGAGCGCGGCTTCCCGCGGCACGGCTATGAAGTGCGCTATGACGGCGAGGCGGCCGGCGAGGTCACGAGCGGTACGGTGAGTCCGTCGCTCGCGCAGGGCGTCGGTCTCGCGTACGTGCCGGTCGAGGCTTCCAGGGCGGGCACTACCATCGAAATCATGGTGCGCGACAAGCCGGTCGCAGCCGCTGTCACGCGCCCGCCGTTCTACCAGGAAGGCAGCGTCAGAAAAGCGTGACTCCGATCCGCATCGCGATCGTCGTCGTGTCCGATGGAGTTGCGCGTGGCGAACGCGAGGACACCAGCGGCCGCGCGATCGCGGAGTGGGCGGCCGCGCGCTTGCACCAGGTCGTCGAACGCAGCGTGCAGGCGGACTTGCGCGCCGCGATCGCCCGCGAGCTGACGCGCATGGTCGACGAGAATGGCGTGGACGTAATTCTGACAACCGGCGGCACGGGTCTGACCGCGCGCGATGTCACGCCCGAAGCGACCCGCGATGTGATCGAACGCGAAGCGCCCGGCATTGCGGAAGCGATTCGATTGGAGGGCGCCCGCAACACGCCTTACACCTGGCTGTCACGCGCTATCGCCGGCACGCGCGGCAGCACGCTGATCATCAATCTGCCGGGCAGCGAAGCGGGCGTGCGCGACGGACTCGCCGTGCTCGACCGCATTCTTGCTCACGCGGTCCAGCTGACGCGCGGCGTCGAAACCAGCAAACATGGCTGAACGCGTTCTCATCACGACGGTCGATCTCGAGCCCGCGGTTCGCCTGCGCGATGCGTTCGAGGCGGAAGGCTTCGCGGTCGAGCTGCTCACGCCGGGCGAGCACATTGCCGACGTGCCGGATTCGGCGCTGCTGATCCTGACCGGCGCGCTCGATCAGAAGCAGGCGCGCCGGCTGGCGCGCGAAGCCGCCGAGCACGAACGCCTGCCCATCATCGCGTTGGTCGATGCGGCCGCGCACGCGACTCAGGACCTGCGCTTTCGGCTGGGTGTCAGCGAATTCGCGGTCAAGCCCATCGATCCCGCGGATGTCGTGCTGATCGGTCGCCGGTTGATCGACCGGCAGCACTTCCGCGCCGTGACCGGTATTGTCGGCGAGACGGACGCGATGCGTGAGGTGACCGAGCGTGTAGTGCAGATCGCGCCGGTCAATTCGACGGTCCTGATTACCGGCGAGAGCGGGACCGGCAAGGAGCGTGTCGCGCGCGGCATTCACGCGCTGTCGCCGCGCCGCCATCGTCAGTTCATCGCGGCCTATGTGGCGGCGCTGCCCGAGACGCTGCTCGAGAGCGAGCTGTTCGGCCACGAGAAGGGCGCGTTCACCGGCGCGGCCGGCCAGCGCAAGGGTTACTTCGAGCTGGCGCACCGGGGTACGCTCTTCATGGATGAGATCGGCGAGATGCCGGCCACCACGCAGGCCAAGCTGCTGCGCGTACTCGAGGAGCGCGAGCTCATGCGCGTGGGCGGTGAGGCGGCCATCCGGGTCGACGTGCGTGTGATCGCGGCCACCAACCAGAACCTCCGGTACCTGGTCGATTCGGGACGCTTCCGGCGCGATCTGTACTACCGGCTCAACGTTCTGCATATCGAGCTGCCGCCGCTGCGCGAGCGGCGCGCGGACATCCCGCTGCTGGTCGAGTCGTTCATCCGCGTCGCCAGCAAGGAGCACGATCGGCCCGAGGTCGTGATCTCACCCGAAGCGATGGCGATCCTCATGCAGCACGACTGGCCGGGCAACGTGCGCGAGCTGCGCAACCTGATCGAGTCGATGGTCGTGCTCGCGCCCGGGCAGATCATTCGGCCGGAGGATATACCGCCGGAGGTACGCGCGATCACGCCTGCGAGCCGGTTGCTGCCCGCGCCGATCCCGCGCGCAGCCGACGGCGCACACCCGGCGCCCGAGCTCGAGTTGATATTCCGTACCCTCATCCAGATGCGCATCGACGTAGATGACCTGCGGCGCCAGTTCGAGGAGTATCGCCATATGCACCCGGAGCTGCCGCCCGCGCCCGCCTACGCGCCCGTACCGCGGGTGCCCCCGGGACGCGCGCTCGACATCATCGGCACGACCGTCGAGCCGGAGCCGGAATCGGCGGAAGATGAGGCCAGCGCCGTGGTCTTCCGCCCCGGCGTGACGATTCAGGAAATGGAGAAGGACGCGATTGTCGCCGCGTTGAAGGCTGTGGCGGGCAACCGGCGCAAGGCGGCCGAGATGCTGGGCATGGGTGAGCGGACGTTGTACCGGAAGATCAAGGAGTACGAGATACCCTTATAGTGATAAGAGCGAGGTGAGCGATAAGAGCGAGGTGAGCGATAAGAGTGAGGTGAGCGATAAGAGCGAGGTGAGCGATAAGAGCGGTGCCGTTTCGCTCTCATCGCTCCGCTCGCTCTAATCACTCTCATCGCTAAGTCTGTCCCCGCGATTTGATCTTGTTGCGTTCGACCTGCAGGCGCGGTATCACGCGCTGCCACTCCCGGCTCTCCTCGAAGCCGTACTTCAGCACCATAGGCAGCTGGAAATCGATCGGCTCGCTGAAGACATAGATCGCGGCCTGCATCTCCTGCTGTCCGAGGCGCTGCCTGCCCCATGAAGGCGTGAGCGGCAGGATCGCGGCTGGGCGCAGCAGCTGGCCGTTGTAGTCGAGCTGCAGGGCCTCGGGATTGAACTCCACGTCCGGCTGATAGCTGAAGAACGAGACCAGGAACAGCTCGGCCGCTTCCGCGTTGGCACGTGCGATCGCGTCGGCGCGCCGGCTCGCCGCCAGCGCGTTCAGCCGCTTGTACGTGTCCGGTGCGGCCAGCCGGATGACCTGCTCGTTCAGCGGCGTGACCTTCACGAGCAGATGGTCGCTGCGGATGCCGATCGTGAATTCATCCTGCTTGAGCGTGCCGAGACCCGGCTGCACCAGCGCTTTTGCCGAGTCTTCCGACGCCCGCGACAGCGTGGCCGGCTCCTGCGCGCCGGCTTGCGGCACACATGCGAGCACCAGGAACGGTACGATGAAGTTGAGCGTTTTCATGGCGATATCAGTCCTTCCAGGCTTTCCAGCAGCTCGGCGCGGCCTTCCCCCGTCTTCGACGAGAACTCGATCGCCTGGTTGGGGTCGATGTTGAGCGAGCCGAGGATCTTGCGAATCTTGGTCGGTCGCTCCGAGCGCGTCAGCTTGTCGACTTTGGTCAGCACGAACAGCGTCGGCGTGCCGGTCTGCTCCAGATAGCCCATCATCATGCGGTCGGCCTCGACCGGCTCGTGACGCGCGTCGATCAGTTGAACTACCCCCTGCAGCTGCTTCGAGTTGCTCACATACCATTCAATGAGCGGCTGCCAGGCCTGGCGCACCGCGGCAGGCACCTTTGCGTACCCGTAGCCCGGCAGGTCGACCACATAGAAGCGCAGCGGCGCGCCGGCCGACGAGGTCGCGGTCACGTCGAAGAAATTGATCTCGCGCGTCTTGCCCGGCGTCGAGGAGACGCGTGCGATGGCCGAGCGCGTGCGTCCCAGCAGACGATTGATCAGGCTCGACTTGCCGACATTGGAGCGGCCCGAAAACGCGACCTGCGCGAGCGCCGCAGGCGCCCGGCCATTTATGTTCGCGATGGCTCCTGCGAACTCAACGCTCTTGATATGCATAATGAGAAGGGGCGGAGGGGAGGAGGGGTGTACGGGCGATGATCACCCCTACGCCCCTATGCCCCTACGCCCCTACACTCGAGCTCCTTACGCTTCCTTCTTCTTGCTCTCGGGATGCAGCACGAGCAGCGGCGGAATGCCTTCCGTCACGCACTCCGGCGTGATCACGACCTCGCGCACATCATCGCGCGACGGAATCTCGAACATGACGTCGCGCATCAGCTCCTCGAGCACCGCACGCAGCCCGCGCGCGCCCGTGCCGCGCGCGAGCGCCTTGCGCGCGATCGCGCGCACCGCGTCCGCGTCGAAGGTCAGGCGGATACCCTCGAGATCGAACATCTTGTCGTACTGCTTGAGCAGCGCGTTCTTCGGCTCCTGCAGAATGCGCACGAGCGCGTTCTCATCCAGCGACTCGAGCGTGACCATGACCGGCAGGCGGCCGACCAGCTCCGGGATCAGACCGAAGCGCAGCAGGTCCTCCGGCTCCACACCCTTGAACGGATTCTGCCCGCCGATCGACGGCGTCTTCTCCTCCAGTTCGGAGAAGCCAATGCGCCGGTGACCGGTGCGCGAGTCGATGATCTTTTCGAGCCCGTCGAAGGCGCCGCCGCAGATGAACAGAATGTTGCGCGTGTTGATCTGGATGTATTCCTGCTGCGGATGCTTGCGGCCGCCCTGCGGCGGCACGCTCGCGACCGTGCCTTCCAGAATCTTCAGCAGCGCCTGCTGCACGCCTTCGCCCGAGACGTCGCGTGTGATCGACGGGTTCTCCGACTTGCGCGCGATCTTGTCGATCTCGTCGATGTAGACGATGCCGCGCTCGCATTCGGCGATGTTGAAGTCGCTCGCCTGCAGCAGCCGCACCAGAATGTTTTCGACGTCCTCGCCGACATAGCCGGCCTCGGTCAGCGTGGTCGCGTCCGCAATCGTGAACGGCACCTGCAGCACGCGCGCGAGGGTCTGCGCCAGCAGCGTCTTGCCCACGCCGGTCGGGCCGATCAGCATGATGTTCGATTTCTCGATTTCGACGTCGTCGAGAACACCGTGATGATTGACGCGCTTGTAGTGATTGTAGACCGCGACGGCGAGAGACTTCTTGGCCTGCTCCTGACCGATGACGTACTGGTCCAGCACATCCTTGATCTCACGTGGCACCGGAATCGACGGTACCGCTTCGGCAGCTTCGCGTTCTTCCTCCTCGGCGAGGATCTCGTTGCAGAGCGAGACGCACTCGTTGCAGATGTAGACCGAGGGGCCCGAGATGAATTTCTTCACGGACTCCTTGGACTTGCCGCAAAAGGAGCAGCGGAGGTGCTTTTCAGATGCCATCGGAATAGAACCCGGCTAGAAGGGCATGAATATCAACGAGCACCGGCGCTCGTGACCGGACATCGGGCGGCCGCGGTGGAAGGGGTCCAGCCCCTCCTCCCCTACGCCCCTCCGCCCCTACCCGTCCAATCTAACGCTCCCGTCCCGATTCTTGTACTTCCTTAGAGACGATCTCGCCGCGGTGGGACACGACATTGTCGATCAGACCGTACTCCTTGGCCTCCTGCGGGCTCAGGAAGCGGTCCCGGTCCACGTCCAGGGCGATCTGCTCGACTGTCTGGCCTGTATGCTTCGCCAGGATCTGATTCAGCCGCTCCCGCGCGTACAGGATCTCCTTGGCCGCGATCTCGATGTCGGCCGCCGTGCCCTGGCTGCCGCCCGACGGCTGATGGATCATGATGCGCGAGTTCGGCAACGCGCTGCGCTTGCCCTTCGTGCCCGCCGCCAGCAGAACAGCCGCCATTGAAGCAGCCATGCCCATGCACATCGTGTTCACAGGCGCGCTCATGTATTGAAGCGTGTCGTAGATGGCCAGGCCCGCGTACACCGAGCCGCCCGGCGAGTTGATGTACAGGTAAATGTCCTTCTCGGGATCTTCGGCCTGGAGGAACAGCAGCTGTGCAATGATGATGTTGGCAACCGTGTCGTCGACCGGCGCGCCCAGGAACACGATCCGGTCCATGAGCAGCCGGCTGAAGATATCGTAGCTCCGCTCGCCGCGGCTGGTTCGCTCGATTACATACGGGGGATAGATCGACATTTATCTCTCAGATTGTCAAGTGATTTCCGATAGCGACTTCATGTACTCGAACACCTTCTCTTCGGTGATCGATTCCTCGATCTCGCCGAGCCGGCCGCTCTTCTGGAACTGCTTGCGAACCTCGTGCGCCGGCTTGTTGAAGCGGGTGGCGAGCTCCTCGATTTTCGCCTCGACGTCAGCCGGCGTGGCGCGCAGCCCCTCCATCTCGGCGACCCGATCCACCAGCATCAGACGACGCAGCGCCTGCACCGCCGCGGGCCTGGTCGCCTCCTTCATGCGCTCGATGTCCCCGGGATTGTCACCCTTGCGCGGACGGATCAGCTGATCGAGATACTGCCGGACCATCGCGTCCGGCACATCGTACGGGTTCGCCTCCAGGATCTGTGCGACGAGGTTCTGTCGCACTGCGCGCTCCGCGTCGGATGCCGCTTCCTTCTCGAGATCCTCCCGCACCTTCTGCTTCAGATCCGCCAGGCTCTCGAAGCTGCCGATCCCCTTGGCAAACTCATCATCGAGCGGTGGGTACTGCGGGCGCTTCGCCTCGATCACCTTCACGCGAATGTTGTGCGGCTT
Organism: Gemmatimonadota bacterium; assembly: GCA_052387015.1. Taxonomy (GTDB): domain Bacteria; phylum Gemmatimonadota; class Gemmatimonadetes; order Longimicrobiales; family RSA9; genus CBJLQC01. Next base: position 745 of record JBQTJO010000086.1, on the reverse strand, counting down.
CGTGACAGATTCGTCCTCGCCTTCCGGCAAATCGACCGTGTACTCGCCTTCCTCGCCGGGCGCCATCGCGCGGATGACTACCTCGATCTCCGGCCGGACCTGCTCCTGGCCGAGCACGACCTGGTAGCGGCGCGGCTGGTCCTTGCCGGCGCCTTCATCCAGTGAGGTGATTTCGACGACGGCCATGTCACCCATTACGAGGGCCTGACCCTCCTCGATCGGCTGCCATACCGCCTGCTCCTCAGCCAGGCGATTGAGCACCTGCGTCACGTTGTCATCCGGGACGGCGGGCGTCTCGCGCTGGACCGTGAAGCCGCCGAGCCGCTCCAGCTCGATCTCGGGCTGCACCTCGAACTGCACGTCGAAGGTCAGATCCTCGCCCGTATGGTAGTGCACGTTGTCGATCGCGGCCTGCGAGATCGGCACCAGCCCTTCCTGCTGGATCGCCTCGCGATACGCGCTGTTCATGACGCGCTCGAGCATCTCCTGCTCGACCGCGCCGCCGAACTGCTTTTCGAGGACGTGTGCGGGGACTTTGCCCTTCCGGAAGCCCGGCAGGCGGACCTTCTGCGCCAGACGTTTCGCGGCGCCGGCCTTTTCTTTCGCGAGCCGCTCCGCGGGCACCCGGATGCTGAGCTTTCTCGCCCACGAGCCCAGCGGTTCAACTGTTACTTGAAGTGTCATGTTCTTTAACTTCGCTACGGGACGGCGCTACGGAAAGGCGCTACGGAGAGGCGCTACGGGA
>JBQTJO010000085.1:0-3835 GCA_052387015.1 Gemmatimonadota bacterium | reverse complement strand
GGCGGCCCAGGAGATCGCGTTTACCTTTGCCAACGCGCTGGAATATGTGCGGCGCGCGCTCGACCGCGGGCTCGCGCTGGAATCCTTTGGGCCGCGGCTCTCCTTCTTTTTTGCAGCGCACAGCAATCTTTTCGAGGAAGTGGCCAAATTCCGGGCCGCGCGCCGGCTGTGGGCCAGGCTGGCGCGCGAGCGCTTCAACGCCTTGGACGAGAGCGCGCGCATGCGCTTCCACACGCAAACCGGCGGCGTCACGTTGACCGCGCAGCAGCCGCTCAACAACGTGGTGCGCGTCGCGGTCCAGGCGCTCGCTGCCGCGCTGGGCGGCACGCAGTCACTGCACACCAACGCCTATGATGAAGCGCTCGCGCTGCCGACCGAAGCATCGGCTAATCTGGCGCTGCGCACGCAGCAGATCATCGCGTACGAGTCGGGTGTCGCGGATACGGTCGATCCGCTGGGCGGCAGCCCTTACATCGAGGCGCTCACGGACGAGCTGGAGCGGCAGGCGCTGCAGTACATTGGCCGCGTCGACGAGCTGGGTGGCGCGGCGAACGCGGTGGAGTACTTCAAAGACGAGATCCACAAGGCATCGTATCAGCATCAGCTGGACGTCGAGGCCGGCAGCCGCGCGATCGTGGGCGTCAACGTGTTTCGCGAGGACGAGTCCGCGCTGCACATCGAGCGGCCCGATTATTCCGGCCTGGCGCAGGCGCAGCGCGCCCGACTGGCGGCGTTACGCGCGCGGCGTGACCCGGGCTCTGTGACTGCGGCGCTCGAGCGGGTGCGCGCGGTAGCGATGGACGGCTCGGCGAACCTGCTGCCGGTGCTGGTCGACGCGGTCAAGGCGTACGCCACGCTTGGCGAGATATCGGACGTGCTGCGCGCGCAGTGGGGCAGTTATCGCGGAGTGGCGGCTCAAAGCAGCTAAGTGTAATATTCAGAAATGCCTACGTACGAGTACAGATGTCAGAAGGGCCATGAATTCGAGGTCTTTCAACGCATGAGCGAACCCCCGCTCGAGCACTGCATCCATTGCGGCGCGCATGCCGAGCGACTGCTCAGCGCGGGGGCCGGTCTCATCTTCAAGGGCTCGGGTTTCTACATCACGGACTACGCCCGCAGCGACAGCTACAAGAAGGCGGCCGAGACCGACAAGGGCGGCTCGACGCCGCCGGCCAAGCCCGCAGACTCCGGCGGCACGGGTACCAGCGGTGACACGAGCGGCAAGGGCGGCACCAGCACTGCGACCGGCGCCTCCGGTACCGCTTAATGTCCTCGCTTCCAGTCGCAGATCAGCTCGAGCGGATCGTGCAGTCGTTCGGGCTGGAGGGCAGCGTGGCCGTACAACTCGAGCGGCCCCGCAATCCCGAGCATGGCGACCTGTCCACCAATCTCGCGCTCATGCTGGCGAAGCGGGTTGGTGAAAAGCCGCAGTCGCTGGCGCAGACCATCATCGAGAGGCTGGACCTGCCGGCGGCCGGGTTGAGCGCGGCCGAAGTTGCGGGGCCGGGCTTCATCAATTTCCGTTTCGCGCATCATAGCCTGCACGCCAATCTCGCGGCGCTGCTGCGGGCGGGGCCGGGCTTCGGGCGCGCTACGCTGCCGGAACGGCGGCGGGTGCAAATCGAGTTCGTGTCGGCCAATCCCACCGGGCCGTTGCACGTCGCGCACGGGCGCGGCGCCGCGCTGGGCGACGGCATCGCCAGCCTGCTGGAGTGGACCGGTCACGACGTGCAACGCGAGTTTTACGTCAATGACGCGGGCGCGCAGATGCAGCGGCTGGGCGAGTCCCTGGATGTGCGCTGGCGCCAGCTGCGTGGTGAAAGCGCCGAGATTCCGGAAGGCGGCTACCACGGCGAGTATCTGATCGGCCTGGCTCGCCGGGTCGATGCAGAAGAGGGCGCGCGCCTTGGCGCATTGGCGCCCGAGGAGCGCGTGGCGTTTCTGCGCGTCTGGGGTTCGCGCATGCTGCGCGAGCAGCAGGAGAACGATCTGCGCGAGTTCCGCGTCATTTACGACGAGTTCTATTCCGAGACGAGTCTCTACGAGCAGAACAAGGTCGCCGAAACGCTCGCGGCGCTGGTCGAACGCGGCGTCACCTATGACTCGGAAGGCGCGACGTGGCTGCGCACCACCGCGTTCGGCGACGACAAGGACCGCGTGCTGGTGAAGAGTGACGGCACCTACCCGTACTTCCTGCCGGACCTTGCATATCACCGCGACAAGGCGCGCCGCGGCTTCGACCAAGTGATCGATGTCTGGGGCGCCGATCATCACGGCTATGCCCCGCGCATGAAGGCCGGCCTGGCCGCGCTCGGCTACTCCGATCTGCTGGCTGCCGAGATCGTGCAAATGGTGCGCATCATGCGCGGCGGCGCGGAGATGAAGATGAGCAAGCGCTCGGGCGAGTTCATCACCCTGCGCGAGCTTTTCGAGGAGACGGGTGTCGACGTCGCACGCTACTTCTTCCTGATGCGGCGCAGCGATGCGCAGATGATCTTCGATCTGGATCTGGCGCTCGACCATTCGGAGAAGAACCCCGTCTACAAGGTGCAGTACGCGCACGCCCGCATGATGAGCATCTTCCGGAAGGCGGCACTCGATCCTGATACCATAACGGCGGATTCGGCTGTGCTGGCCCGGCTGACGCACGCGAGCGAAGTCGAGCTGATCAAGCAGCTGTTCGCGTTTGCGCACGTGGTGGCGCGAGCGGCCGAGGCGCGCGCGCCGCACGTGATCTGCGAGTATCTGGAGACGACGGCCGCCATGGTGAACTCGTGGTATCACGCGGGTAATCCAAGCCGCAATCCGGAGCTCGCCGTGCTGGTTGGCGACGAGCAGCTGCGCGCTGCGCGCCTTGCCTTGGCGAAGGGCATTCGCATCGTGTTGCAGAATGGACTATCACTGCTCGGCCTCAGCGCGCCCGGCCGGCTGGAGCGCGCAAGCGAGGAGCAGCCGGATTGATGGAGATTCGATGAGTCTACTCGTGGTCGGCAGTGTCGCACTGGATACGATCGAAACCCCCTTCGGCGTGGCGAATGAGGCGCTGGGCGGCTCCGCTACCTTCTTCAGCGCGGCGGCCTCGCTCTTTTGCAAGGTCCAGCTGGTCGGTGTGGTCGGCAACGACTATCCGACCGGTGATCTCCAGTTTCTGGCCCAGCGAGGCGTGGACCTCGCCGGCCTGGAACAGGTCGCTGGCGAAAGCTTCCGCTGGGCGGGGGTGTACAGCTACGATCTCAACTCTCGGGAGACGCGCGACACGCGGCTCGGCGTGTTCGCCGACTTCAAGCCGCGCATCCCGGAGAGCTTCAGGGATGCCGAGTGGGTATTTCTCGGCAACATCGATCCGGACCTGCAGCACGAGGTGCTCGATCAGGTGCGTGCGCCCAAACTGGTCGCGTGCGACACGATGAACTACTGGATTGCCGGGCCAAAACGCGAATCGCTGGTGCGCCTGTTGAGTCGTGTGGACGTGCTGCTCGTCAACGATACGGAAGCGCGCGAGCTGTCCGGCGATCACAACCTGCTGCGTGCCGCGCGCTGGATTCATCGGCAGGGCCCCAGGCTGGTCATCGTGAAGAAGGGCGAGCACGGCGCGATCATGTACAGTCGCGATTTCATTTTCTTCGCGCCCGGTTATCCCCTGGAGGAGGTCTTCGATCCGACCGGAGCGGGCGACGCGTTCGCGGGCGGCTTCATGGGCTATCTGGCGCGCGCGAAATCGCTGGACGCGGCGCACCTGCGGCGCGCGATGGTGTACGGCTCGACGCTCGGCAGCTTCGCGGTCGAGCGCTTCAGCATCGACCGGTTGCGCGATCTCACGCCGGAGGAGATC
>JBQTJO010000084.1:0-1804 GCA_052387015.1 Gemmatimonadota bacterium | reverse complement strand
GGAGGAGATCCACGCCCGCGTCGCAAGCTTCCGCGATCTGACCGCGTTCGATCACATCGGCTTCGTCACCCCTGGACGCGCAATGAGGCCATCGTGAGCACGCCGGCGACCTACCGCGATGCCGGTGTCGATCGCACTGCTGCCCGCGCCGCCAAACATCGCATTCTCGATCTGGTGAAGAGTACGGCCACCGCGCAGGTGGTGCCGAATCCGGGCGGCTTCGGCGGTCTGTTCCGGGTGCCGGACGATCTGAAAGAGCCGCTGCTGGTTGCCAGCGCCGACGGCGTCGGTACCAAGCTGAAGGTCGCAATGATGACAGGGCGCCACGACACCATTGGGCGCGATCTCGTCAACCACTGCGTCAATGACATTCTGGTGGAAGGCGCGCGGCCGCTCTTCTTCCTCGATTACATCGGCATGGGCGTGCTCGAGCCAGGCACGGCCGAACAGATCGTGGCGGGCATTGCGGCCGGCTGTCTCGAGAACGGCTGCGCGCTGATCGGCGGCGAGACGGCGGAGCTGCCCGACTTCTACGATCCGGGCGAGTACGATCTGGCGGGTTTCATCGTCGGCGCGGTCGACGCGAGCCAGCGGCTGGGCGCGCACCGCGTGCGCGCAGGCGATGTTCTGCTCGGGCTCGCCGCCAATGGATTCCACACCAACGGCTATTCGCTCGCCCGCAAAGTGTTGTTCGACCGCCTCGGTCTTTCCGTCGAAGACCCGTATCCGGGGCAATCTGCAACCGTGGGCGACGTCCTGCTGAGAATCCATCGCAGCTATCTGCCGGCGCTGAAACCGCTGCACTCCGAGGACGCGTTGCACGCGCTCGCGCACATTACGGGTGGCGGCATACCCGAGAACCTGGATCGCGTGATACCAGCCGGTCTGAGTGCGCACGTGCAGAGATCGGCCTGGAGCGTGCCGCCGGAGTTCGCCGCGATTCAGGAGGCGGGCAGCGTTCCGCAGGATGACATGGAGCGGACATTCAATATGGGGATCGGCATGGTGGCGGTGGTCGCCCGCGAAGCCGCGCAGGAAATCGCGGACCAGCTGCGCGCGGCCGACGAACGGGTCTTCGTCATTGGCGAGATCGCGCGCGGTGATGAGCCGGTCAGGATGCGCGCATGAGGGCGGTAACGCTCGCGAGTACGCTCTTTATCATCGCCGCCGGCCGGCTGCATGCGCAGAGCGCGTGCTGGACCGGCACGAATCCCACCTGTAACGCCATCGCGCAGCACGCGCACATCGCGCAGGCGGCCGCGGGCATGGCATCGCTGGCCGGCAATCCGGTTCCGGGCGCGAGCAGCACGCTGGGTATGCGGATCGGCCGAATCCCGCGCATCAGCGTGGCCGGACGCATCACCGGCGTTTACATGGAACTGCAGAGCGTCGCCCAGGAAGATTTCGGCGAGAGTGAGAAGGGACTCGCGCGAACCGTCAACGTGGATGCCGCGCTGGGTGTGCTGAGTGGCTGGACGCTGGCGCCGACGGTCGGCGGCTTCGGCTCGCTCGATCTCCTGCTCGGTGCGGGAACTCTGACTCTGCCGGACGAATTCACCGAGACCGGCATGAGCTGGGGCGTCGGCGCGCGGCTCGGTATCCTGCGCGAATCGTTCACCATGCCCGGCGTGTCGCTGACCGGCATGTACCGCCGCATCGGAGATATCCGGTACGGCACGACCAGCGGTTGCGATGTCGATTTTTGCAGTACGACCTACACGCTGCGGGACAATTCCGTGATCAGCGGACGCGCAGTGGTCGGCAAGCGTCTCTTCGTGCTCGGCGCCAATCTCGGCGTCGGTTA